>DASWDV010000248.1:0-15326 GCA_036395075.1 Gemmatimonadaceae bacterium
CGCGGCGGCAAGTTCAGACCCGGAAAAAGGCTTGTTCAGAAAGTTCGCGCCGTGAGGCACGCCGGTGCGCGCGTCCTGGTCAGCATACCCTGACATGAAAAGCGCGCGCAGGCCCGGCCTTGTCGGTGCGATCTTCTGCACTACTTCCGGTCCCCGCAAGCCGGGCATGAACATGTCGGTAACGACCAGGTCGATCTTACCGGGATAACTTGCCGCGATTCGCAGAGCGGCCTCCCCGTTCTCCGCTTCGAGTACGTTATACCTCGCTCGGCGAAGAATCTTCAGGACGATCGCTCGCACCGACTGTTCGTCGTCGACGAGAAGAATCGTTTCTTTTTCATTCGTGTCGGGCGTAGTCATGAATAGTGTCGAGCGTGGGTCGGTTTGGAGCAAGACAAGCTATCCCAGCCACGACCCTTGTCGCCAGCAGTTTTTGCGGTCGCGGACCGCTCTTCAAACTGTCTCCAGGCCGTTAAGGCAGCAACCGGATCAATGTCCGAATTCGCCCTCGAGTTGTTGCGCTGTCGCAACACTTCTGTTGCTGTGAACGAGCGCTCCGCCCCCTTCAGGGCGTCACAACATCTGTTACTCAGCAATAGGCGGCCTTTACCAAATCCGTGAGCTCCTGACTAACCCTGTTACCTTTGCGAAAATGACTATTGGCCGAACCGAGGGGTTTTACTAGGTTTGGTCGCTTCGATCACGAACTTTCGCGCGACAAGTTTGTCCACAATGCATCGAGCAACGCACTAAATGACCAGCTCCCTGGCACGTAAGGATTTTCGCGCAACTCCAGAGTCAGTCCCAACGTACAATCCCATCACCGAAAAATTACGGGCGCTGATCGTGGACGACGATCGAACGCTTCGCGAAGGCTGCGCCAGCGTCCTGAGAAGTGAGGGATTCAGCGTCGAAGTAACCGGCCGCGGTGAAGAAGCCATTCAGATGGTCCACCGGTCACGATTCGATATCATGTTGGTCGACGTGTACCTCGAGCCAGTCTCCGGAATCGACGTACTCAAAGCCGTGATGGCCACCGCGCCCACCACCCTCGTCGTCCTCATGACCGGCAACCCGAGCGTCGATTCCAGCATTGAGGCAATGCGGATCGGTGCATGGGAGTATTTGTCTAAGCCATACTCCGGGACGCAGCTACAGCTGTTGCTCGGCCGCGCCGCCCATACCGTGAATTCGCGCCGCGAAAAGGAAGGTTCGGGCCCTGAATCAGGCGTCATTGGAAGCGCCGGCGCCATCCTCCTCGGCACTTCTTCAGCTTTCAAGGCAGCGACCGAGCTGGCGCGGAAAGCCGCGCCGACGAACGCCTCGGTAATGATCGTCGGCGAAACCGGCACCGGAAAGGAAATTGTCGCCCGTTATATCCATCAGCACAGTCGTCGCGCCAAGCGCCGACTCGTCCCGATCAACTGTGCCGCGATTCCAGAGCAGCTACTGGAATCTGAGATGTTCGGACACCGGAAAGGTGCGTTCACTGGCGCGGATCGCGAAAAGATGGGACTGCTGGAGCTCGCCGACGGGGGAACACTTTTCCTCGACGAGCTGACGGAGATGTCGATGGCGCTTCAGGCGAAGATGCTGCGCGTCCTGCAGGATGGCATCGTTCGGCGCGTCGGAAGCGAGGAAGAAGATGCCGTGGTCGATGTGCGCTTCGTCTCCGCGACCAATCGGGATCCTCGCGACGCGATTCGGAGCAAGCAACTGCGCGAAGACCTTTATTACCGTTTGAACGTCGTTCAGGTCACGATCCCGCCTCTGCGCGAAAGACCTGAAGACATTCCGCAGCTCGCCAACCATTTCCTTCGCGTTTTCTGGGGGAGACACCGCCCCGCAAAGGAAGCCGTACCCACCTTCAGCGACGATACGATGGAGTTCCTGGGCTCTCGGCCGTGGCGAGGGAACGTGCGGGAGCTTCAGAACTTCGTCGAGCACGTAACGATCCTCGCTCAGCCAGGCTCGAAGATTCAGATCCATCACCTGCCGCTCGATCAGGAAGTCGACGTCAGCGCCGGTACCGCGGCACTCACGACATTGCCGACTAATGACGCTTATCACGTGGCGAAGGAGCAGGTGCTGGCGACTTTTGAGAAAACCTACGTCACGCGTTTGGTCGCCCGCGCATCCGGTAACATGTCGCGCGCTGCTCGGTTGGCCAGCGTCGATCGCACAACGCTGTACAGGCTCCTCGAGCGCCACGGTTTTCGGCGCGACCTCTCCGATTCGGGGAACAGCGCGGATGCTACGGAAAGCCTGCAACCGGATGAAGCGATCAAGCCTCCGTGCTGACGGGCGCGGCCAAAACCGCGCCCTCGTCTCGAAGTCACCTTATTTCGTATGTGTGCAGTATCCCACTTGACCGTTGCGTTGCTGCAACACCGTGCGGCGCGAACGTGGGATAAGTCTTTGTGGGACAAGGCCATCAACGTGGGCAACGAATTGCGTTAGCCGCGTCGCGTAGCTCCCCCGATCTGTTCGACCCAACTACGGCCACAACCGATAATGTCCGTTCGTCGCCTTCCGCCGGAAGCATCTCCGTATGAGATCTCGGTAACACCGCCGAGGAGTGCTCCGGTCGCCTCCGCAGAATGGGGCGGGCCGCCGAGACCGGAGCCTTTCGCCGAGCCAGAGGGAATCCCGTGGGCACGCTATGTCGACGCCGTGAGGCGTCATACCCTTCTGATCATCATCCTGGCCGCTGCGGGCTCCGTGCTTGGCCTCTTCGCGGCGAAACGCGTCAAGCCGGTCTATGACGCGCAGGCGACGATTTGGATCAACGCAACGGGTGCCACACAAACCGGTCCGATAAGGGCCGGCCAGCTTCTCCCATCCACTTCGTGGGTCGACCTGCTGCGCAGTTATGCGATTATCGATCCCGTTGTGCGACGTCTCAGACTCAACGTCCATTACAAGCTGCCCGGCGATTCCGTTTTCTTCGTCGAGTTCGAGTCGGCACAGTCGCTCAAGCCAGGAGCCTACGTCCTCTCGGTCGACTCCACTGGCCGCGGTTACAGGCTCGCGACAGTGACCGGAAACACTGTTGACCAGGGAGCAGTTGGCGATTCAATCGGACGCGCTGTCGGTTTCAAATGGCAACCTCCGGCCCGACTTCTCACGCCTCGCCTTGCTCTCGCCTTTTCGATTGCAACACCCCGGAATGTGTCGATGGGTCTCGTCGGCTCGGTTCACGTCGCGGTTCCTGAAGACGGTCAATTCCTGAAGATTTCCCTCAGCGGCGCCGATCCGCAGCGAACTGCTCGAACAGTCAATGCGTGGGCCGAACAGCTGGTCGCATCGTCGGGCGACCTGAAAAAAGGCCATTTGCTCCAGTTCAAGGAAATTCTCGCCGAGCAGCTTGGCGTCGCGGAGCAGAAGCTTCGCTCGTCGGAAAGCGAGCTCGAAAGATTTCGCGTGAATACCATCACCCTCCCGTCAGGAGCGGCGCCCACCACAGCGGGATCCGCCGGTGGAACCGACCCGATAATGGCCAACTTTTTTCAACAGAAGGTGGCGTTGGACGAAGTGCGCGACGAGCGTGTAGCGCTCGAGCGAATGGTGGCCGAGGCAAGGGGTGGCCCGATGAACACTCAGGGTTTCCTTCAGCTCCCGTCCATCCTCAACAACACCCCTCAGCTCCGCACCGCAATCGAGGAGCTCTCGTCGCGTCAGGCAACGCTTCGCTCGGAGCAGCAGTACCTGACCGACGCGAATCCCCGTATCAAGCAGCTGAACGAGGCCATTCGCGTCCTTCAGCAAGAGACTATCCCCCGGATCACGATGGGTGTTCTAAACGCTCTTCGCGCGCGGGAGCCGGAACTGGGCAGCCGAATCACCGAGAGATCGCAGGAGTTGCGCGCGATTCCTACGCGCGCGACCGAAGAGATGCGGCTCGCGCGCCAGGTGTCGGCAAGTGAGAATCTGTACAACAGCCTCAAGGCGCGTTACGAGGAAGTCTCGCTCTCCGAAGCGCAGACCACCCCCGATTTGAGCGTCCTCGACTTCGCAGTGCCACCCCCTTTCCCGAGCTCCAACGACGCACCGCGCATGTTGATGCTCGCGGTGTTGGCAAGCGTCGGCCTCTCGCTCGGCATCGCACTACTGCACGACAGGATGGACAAGAGATTCCGTTATCCCGAGCAGGCGACACACGAGCTCGGGCTGGCGATTGCGGGAACCGTTCCGCGATTCAAGCCGAACCGGCGCGGCAAGTTTCAGATCGAGACGATGTCACAGGCTGTCGAGTCGTTCCGGACACTCCGATTAGCGCTGCGATACGATTTCCCCGGGGACGTGCCCGTGGTGCTAGGCGTGTCGAGCCCAGCTGCTGGCGACGGAAAATCCCTCGTTTCGTCAAACCTCGCGCTGGCGTTCGCCGGCGCTGGAAGTCGGACGCTGCTCATCGACGGTGATGTTCGCCGCGGCGGCCTGCATACGACGTTCGAGACTCCTGTCTCTCCGGGTCTGACCGAATATCTCAACGGCTTTGCCGGCGTGGATTCGATCGTGCGATCGACCTCGTCCGAAAACCTGTATCTCATCCCGCGTGGCGCCAGAAACAATCGCGCCCCCGAGCTACTCGTTTCCGACTTGATGGGCGCATTGATTCTTGCGATGCGACGTCAGTTTGACGTCGTGATCATCGACTCCCCTCCGCTCGTAGCCGGAATGGACGCGTACGCCCTCGGTGCGGCCGCTGGTAGTATGCTGATCGTTCTTCGCCCCGCCGTCACCGATCGAAAGCTCGCCGCGGCCAAGCTGGAGGTTCTGGATCGTTTGCCCATTCGCATACTGGGCGCCGTCCTCAATGGTGTGCCCGACGGCGGAGCTTATCGATACTACGGAAGCGACTACTACTACGCCGGGGCGCGTCCGACGGAGCCGCTCGGGGATCTTGCGACGCCGGGAGGACTCGTCTTACGCGCCTAGCTCTTGTCATCGCGCACGTCGCGTACCCAGCAAGCCGAAGCAAATCATTTGTCGATCGGAGACGTCAGTCCCAGCGTGACGTTCCATCGCTTTCAGGAGATCCACGATGAACACTGACAACAATCATCTCGAGCCCCGTCGGCATTCTATGCTGCGCCGGAGCGTCACAACCTACGTGGCAGTCGCTGCGCTGATCATGATTTCAACGGAGCGCAGCGACGCGCAAACCCAGCCCGGGCTGCTTACATCGCGCGCGGAGCTGACAGCCGCGGTGCAAAGCGCGGAGCTAGGATCTGGGGGCCGCGGCGCCACCAGCGCACTCGCGGCGGCTGCGATAAGGCAGAGGCTAGCCGAAGGCGATTTCCAGCCCGGCGACCGTATCGTCCTCAAGACTTTCACCGATGCGTCGCACACCGACACTCTCGTAGTTCGCGGTGGACGACTCCTCGACCTTCCCGGGAAGACGACGATGTCACTCGTCGGTGTCCTTCGCTCCGAAGTAAAAGACAAAGTGGCTGGCGAGGTTCTCAAGTACGTGAAGGCGGAACAGATCGAAGTCATCCCGCTTACGCGCGTAGCGGTACTCGGCGAAGTCGCGCACCCGGGTTATTTCGCGCTTCCGTCCGACGTGCCACTGACCGACGTGATCATGGCTGCCGGCGGACCCACCGCGACAGCTGACGTCGAGCGTTCGCTGGTTCGCCGCGGGAGTTTCGAGTTCCGTTCCGCCAACGAGACGCGGCAGGCGATATCGAGAGGTCTGACGCTGGACCAGTTCGGCTTGAGCGCTGGTGATGAAATAGTGATCGGCCGTCGACGTGAATTCTTGAGCGGCTCCGTCGCTCCGCTCCTCGGCGTCATCGGTAGCGTGACTCTCATTTTCGTCACGCTGCATCACTAACTATGGCTACCCGTTTCGCGGATACCGTGGAAATCGCGAAAGCGATCCCGGTAGTGAGAGAGAATGATAGGCAGACCGTTGCTGACGCGCGGGGGATAGAGCCGCGATCGCGTTCGCACGGCGTGAACCGCGCAATAAACGTCGTGCTGGCCAGCGCCGCCCTAATCGTCGCGAGTCCGGTGATGCTCGTCTTTGCCGCGCTGGTCAAACTGACCTCACCGGGCCCGATATTCTACTCGCAAGCGCGGGTTGGAATCGATCGGCGACGCACCGGAAGGGGAGGCCATCAGTATGATCGCCGCGCTCAAGATGTCGGCGGCTTGCCCTTCATCATTTACAAGTTCCGCTCGATGTATGTCGATGCCGAAAGCGGAAGCGGCGCAGTATGGGCGACGGAAGGCGACCCGCGCATTACGGCCGTGGGGCGCATCATGCGAAAGTGCCGAATCGATGAAGTGCCGCAGCTCATTAACGTGATTCGCGGCGACATGAATATCGTCGGTCCGCGACCGGAGCGACCAGTGATTTTCTCGCGGCTGTCGCGCGACATCGCGGAGTATCCACTTCGACAGCGCGCCAAGCCCGGCATCACCGGCTGGGCACAGATCAATCATTCGTACGATCGATGCATTGACGATGTCCGCACAAAGGTGCAGTACGATCTGGAGTATCTGAAGCGACAGGGCGTGAAGGAAGACCTGAGGATTATCGCGCGCACCGTGCCGGTGGTGATTTTCGGCAGAGGCTGGTAGGAGGACGGACCAAGTCTAACGCTGGCGCGGGACCGGCGGCCAAGTCTCCAAACCGACCTCAGCGTATGCCTGCGTCGTTGCGTCCGGCAGCGGGTCGCCTACCGCATCACGCATTAACCACCCGACGCAGAGACCGGCCGCACCCACAGATTGAAACAGCAAGTGGACCGGGGCTGCCAAGGCCGCAAAACCAGGTCCCCGCTCCCGCGCGTAAAAGCGCAGCAGAGGAAAGTTCGTCAGAAGGATTGCCGCAAACGCCAGCGCACCCTTCACTGGCCACTGCGGATCGGGCAGAAAGGCCGCTGAAAGCGCGACGATAGCGACCACGGCAAGAGCTGGTATCGTGGCCCGGCTCAACGTAAAGACAACCTCGCTCGGTACAGACGCCCGCGTACGCGAGTATCCAAGTGACCTGCTCAGAAGCACGCTGCGATTCCAAACTTCGCGTGACACGGCGCTGAGGTCCCAATGTCTCAGGTGCGTGACCTGCAAATCGGGGCTCAGGAGCACGTCGTGACCCGCCCGCTCCAGACGTTGACCCAACTCGAGGCCTTCGACGCAGGCCGTCTTGAAGCGCCATTCATCGTACATGCCGGCCGAGACGAGCGTGGAGCGCCTAATGACGCCATATCCCGAAGCGAAGTTCGCGCCCAGGCCTCCATGCTCCTTCTCACCAAAGTGGAGCAAGAGATTCCAATACTGGGAGAGAAAATTTGGAGCGGCAGGCTGGGCGTCGTGTGTAGCCGAAATCGCGTCGAGTCCAGGGTACTCGCCAAAGATTTTCAGCGTCAGCGCCAGCGTATCCCGTCGGATCATGACGTCGGCGTCGAGGAATGCGATGATGTCTCCGCGCGCCAGCTCCGCGCCCCGATTGCGCGCGTACGCGGGTCCGGAACCGCGGCCGGGCAACCGCACCACGGTATCCGCATAACGTGCCGCTATCGTTGCGGACGCGTCGCTGCTCGCATCATCAACCACGATAATTTCAAAATCCCCTCTGGGAGTGTCGCTCGCGACAATCGCGCTGAGGCTTCGACCGAGTGTGGCGGTCCCATTGCGAACAGGAACGACCACAGAGATCATAGGTCTTGCTGTCATTCGTGGTTCTAGCTTGTCCGGGAGAGCTGCTGTCCGTTGGCCGTGCTCTCGTGAAGGATTGCGGCACTGAGCAGAGTCACGATGTCACCTGTCGCTTCACCCATCGCGAGCTCGCGAAGATCCTCGATGCTCGTACCCGCGGGCGCGAGCAGAAACTGCGCATCTCCGACCGATCTTTGCAGTGCGTTGAGGTTGGGTGGCTGACCAGCGCAGGCAACGAGCACGTCGACCTCCTGATCACCGCGTTGCCGTAGCTCCCGCGCCAGGGAATCCGGCGAAACGAAATGATTCTCCGACAACACGACTATCACGGAGACCCGTGGTGTCCGTCGTCGGCTCGACGTCCGGTCGGCGCACTCGCCGTGAGCTTGCACGACGCCGTAGTCGATGACCTCTGATTCCGCGTCCGGTTGCCGATCTTTTTTCTTCTCGTCGCGAACGGGTGGATCTGTTACGAGATGCTGGTCGCTGGTTGTCTGGATCATCGAGTAAGTCGGTGAATTCAGGTAACGTCTTTTTTTCTAACGGCTCGCGATCATCTCGGTCGAGTACCCTGACAGCGCTGAGGATCGAGAGTGCATCGAGCAATTCCCATACTTTGATCCGCTAAGCGTAAGCCGTTGTATGAGTTGTAGATACGCTACCGGCGATGATACGGATTGCCCGAAATACGCCACGCTTGCGTTGCGCAGTTGCTACAAGAAGTCCCCAATGGTGCGCGTGAAATCTTTCAGGCCGCCGAGGCATCTGGCCTGGTCGTCGGGCTCCAGGTGATCGTGCGCGTACCGGTCAGGGCGTCATACCAGGCGAGGAAGCCGGCCGTAAACGCCGCCATCACAAAGCCCGCAAGCGCAAAGATTTTTGGGACGCCGCTCCGCCTGCGACGCATTGCGGTAATCCCCGCTGTCGAACCGAGTAGGACCAGACCGAGAAAGCCCGATGCGACTTTGGTTTGCGGCGCTAGCGCGGCCAACGCGAGAGTCGCAAACGGAGCGAGCAGGTAGGGTATCCACCGAAGGAGCTTGTGGCTGATCAACATCCACGCGAAGGCGCCATACCGAAACGGATTCATCAGCGCCCGAAAATAGAACAGCGTACTCAGTCCGCGCGCCATCGTGCGGGCCTTACGCCTCAACTCCGTCCTGATCTCGCCAGTCCGAGGAACGATGCAGACCGCTTCGGGGACACTCACGGAGCGATACCCGCGCTGCCGTGCGACGAGAGTGGACGCGAAATCCCAACTGAGCTCGGGTGGCAACGGCTCGGCGTGAATGTTCCGGCGGATTCCGAAAAAGCAGCCACTGGCGCCGACAATCGATCCGGCTCGCGTCTCGAGGCCGCGTACCCACATTTCGTACCCGACGTAGCTCGCCTCGGCGCTGGTGCCAGCCCGGCGCGCCGGGTCGACGCTCACGTCGCGCCCCGACGCGACGCCGACGCTCGGATCACTGAACGCGCGCACTAACCATTTGAGCGACGTCCGTGGAACAGCCACGGTCGCGTCGACGTTCACGATTATCTCTCCGCGAGCGCGAGACACCGCGGCGTTCTCGGCCGCTGTCTTCCCACTTCGCTCCGGAGCGCGTAGTAACTCCACGCCGCGCGATGCGAATTCCCGCACGACGTCGTCTGTGCCGTCTGTTGAAGCGTCAGAGAGGACGAGCAGCTGCAGGCGATCGCTAGGATAATCCAGTTCTGTTAGCCGCTCCAACGTCGTCCTGATACTCGCGACCCCGTTGTAAACCGGCACGGTGATCGTGACAGTTGGCCACGTTCCAAAATCCATAGAGGCGAGGGCGCTTGGCCGCATACGGACAATCAGCCAAAGGATCGCCGGGTACCCCACGTAGGCGTACAAGCCGACGATTAGAGGAGTTGCAGCTACCGCGACGGCGAACGCGAACATTTCAATGGATTGGAGTCAGACGAGCCAGGTACGCAGGCGCGTGTCGCGCCGGAATCGGAGCAGGGGTGGCGAGCAAAGGCGCCAGCCAGCGCGCCTTGCTCGCCGGCGTACGAAGGCATTGCATGTGCCGACGGCTAGCAAGGGCGAAGTCGTTGTTCGACAACGGGTTCGGTTCTGCGGAGCGCTGTTGCCTGGCGCAGAACGGCAGCAACTTGTTGCGAGAGCGCTACGTGACTAACGGCTTACACGCCCTCTCATTGCCTCTAGTCCACTCACTATTTGCACGAATCCACCGATGTCTTCAGGATAACTGAAGCGCGGAATCGCAAACCGATCGGCACGTTTGAGTCCCATCGAGCTTGCAGGCAATGAAGCCTCGACGGTCGAAAGCGCTCCGCGCATTCCCGCCCGAGCCACGCTCTCCTTTTCTCTCGCCGAGAAATCGGCTGGCGTTCCGTTGGGATAGCAAAATACCGGCACCGCAGCACTGGTTTCGGCGACCACACGGCGCCATGATTCGCCGATCTCGCGATCGGATCGCTCGGCGCTTACCCGAGAGAGAATTGGATGGGTGACTGTGTGGGCACCGAAGCTCACTCCGCGGCCTGCACAATCGCGAACCTGGTCCCAGGTCATGCCACGATCTCGCTCTGGCACGCCTCGCGGAAGTGAGACTTCGAGAGCAACCGCCAAATCTAGAATCGATCGTTCTTTCACGTCGTCGGGGACCTGTTTCAATCGCTCGATGATTTCCTCGCTCGCTGAGTCGCGCTCGGCCGCGCTACTCCACTTTAGCGCGAGCCTCGCACCCAGCACGTCTAACGTCACCGTGTCGAGAGTCGAGTGCGCGATGATCCACGGAATACGGTCGAACCAATTCCACAGTGCCCCTGACACGAAGTCGGTGATCAGAAAGACCGTGACGGGGCAGTCATATGCAGCGAAGACCGGAGCGGCGACTGCGTGAAAGTCGGCGTAGCCATCGTCTACGGTGAAAACCACGGCGTTCTCGTCGATGGCCGTACCCTGATCGAGATGTCCGAGCAGTTCTCCGACGTCCATGAGCCGGTAACGGCGACGACGGAGGTATTCGAGGCGCTCGCGCAAAACTGCGGGGTCGTGTCCAGCCACGCCGAGATCCGGTAATGCGAATCGATGGAGGAAGAGAACGCTTGCGCACCGCGGTCGGAGGGGACGGAGCAGGCGAAGACCGGCGTCGCTCGTAATTCCGGACTGAAGGAATTTCTTGATGATGTAGACTGCTCCTTCTACTGACGGTTAACTTCCCGCGCAGCGGCGGCGGAAAGCTCGACGCGCGAGAATCATATTCGCGCGAGCCCGGATCGGGTAGCGTACCGTTACGCCACCACTTGCCGCGCCAAGCCTGAATAATTCAGAGGACGATTGGTTGAGTTCATAACAGGACCCGGACGGGCTTGGGAGGAGTGCGAGGCGAAGCTGGACTCGAAAGGCACTTCGCTGCCGCTTTATCATCGAGCAATCTGGGCGCGTGCGGCTGCGAAGTCAGGAGCGGAATCGACCTTCGCGGCAATTCGACCCGCCGATGGCGAGTGTCGCGCTGGGTTCGCGATCGAAAGCACGCGCAGCCGTGCGTTGCCCGGTCACCGGCTTCTTTCCGTTCAGCGGCTCGGAATCGGCGCGGGGGGACTCGACGAGTCCTCTCTCGAAGAAGGGCTGGCGCAGTTGTCCGCTCGCGCGCGAATCGAAGGCTCGGTATTGCGCGTAACCATCGATGCGTTTGCCATTGGTGCCAGCGCACGAGAAAGAACCGGGGACGTGCTTCGCCGGCACGGCTATGTGAATGTCGCGGCGACGAGAAGTTATGAGCGAACGCTCCTGCTCGATCTGGCTCCCAGCGAAGAGACGCTCTTCGCCGGCCTTCACAAGAATGCGAGGCAGGGAGTGCGCAACATCGCGAGATACCCCGTCAGAATGCGCACAGTCGAATCGACCGCTATCGCGTCGCGGCTTCAGGAGCTCGGCGATCAAACCCGGCAACGAACCACGGGAGAGCGTCGGCATCTCGACTGGCCATCGCTCATCGAACTGTCACTACAGGCGCCGCATCTTTCCCGCATAGCCATACTGGAGCGAACAGATGGAGAAAGTCCGGACTCGATATTAGCCTTTGCGTGGGGTTGCATGCACGGTGACGTCGCGCAGTACTCGGAATCCGGATCTACTCGCACAGACGATATGAAGGTCTCGACGAGCTACGCTCTGTTGTGGGATCTGATTTTGTGGGCGCGCCGCGGCGGAGCGCGGTGGTTCGACTTCGGCGGTGTAACGAGCGGCGGCACTCACAGTGCAGACCCGCTGGGGGGAATCTCGGATTTCAAACGGCGCTTTTCGCAGCACGAGGTCGAAGTCGGCCAGCAATGGGAGTTATACCCGCATCCGCGGCGGGCGGTTGTAGCAAACGTTATCAGTCGAAGCGCCGCCCTTCTTCGCGTCGGAATGGGCTGGGTACGCGACTGAAGAAATCGTAGGTCTACGCTTTGCTCGAACCGGTGAGAGCTACTCCGGCGTAGACCGCGTCGATTGAGTCGAGCCAATCACGAAGTCCGTATGCATTGTGAAGCCTTTCACGGGCGCGCACGCTCCTTTGCGCGGCCGGGATTGGGTCGCTCTGAATCTCAGTCAGCGCTTTAGAGATTGCGGCGGGTTGGTCGGCAGCAACCAGAATCGCGTGGTCTGACGTTACGACGTCCGGCACTCCTCCGACGCTCGTGGCGACTATCGGCACCTTCGCATCCATTGCCTCGAACAGCGTTATCGGCGTGCCCTCGGTGCGTGAGCTGAGTACGAACGCGTCGAACGCGGTGAGCAACGCTCCAGCGTTTTCCACCGCGCCGTGCCAGGTAATTCGCTCCGCAACTCCGAGACTCTTCGCCTTGGACAACAGGTGCTCGTATTCGGGACCGGCGCCGATAATGGACAGGCGCCAGCGCGAATCGGTGAGAGCGAGAGCTTCCAGCATTACATCAGCCCCCTTCTCCTGCGAAAGTCGTCCAACCCAGCCAGCAATCCGGTTGCCGCTTGCAAGTCCAAGTCTCTGCCGGGCTGCAGCGGCATCCATGCGCTCTGCGCTCGGGGAAAAACCGTTCGGAATGTAGTGAATCTTCGAGGCTTGAACTCCGGCCGCCTTAAGGCGATCGACAATTGGAGCAGAAACCGCGATGACAGCGTTGAACCGTCTGAGTGCGACGCACTGCACGAATTCATACATGCGATTTCGCCTGCTCCCGCCGGTGAAGCCGTGGAGGGTGCTCACGGTTGGAACGCGAAGAGCGCGCGCCGCCGCACCGCAGATTATGTCGGAACGGTATCCATGAGTGTGCACGACGGTTGGTCGCAGCGTCGCGATGAGCACGCGAAGGGAGCGGTACTCGGTTAGATAACCGCGGCCGCCCACAACGATCCGAGTAACCGGCACGCCGGCTTCTTCGAGTCGTCTCACGAATGGGTGATTGTCCTGGCCGGAGGGTTCGAGAACGGCCGCGACGTGTGCTCCCGCAGCCTTTTGTCCAACGGCCAACATTGAGACGACGCGCTCGAGCCCACCTTCGCGCATGGGAGCAAGAACGTGCAGCACACGCGGATAAGTCACTCGGCTCCTTCGAAGGATTGCGGAAGCGGTCATGCCCACCCCGGAAAATTGCACCACCGAGCTTGCTTCGTGGCGGGATCGGTTAGATTGCGTGGCGTCAGACGATAAGACGCGTGTGAGCGAAGCGAGTTGTTCCGAGCAAGGCTCGACGACGCGCTACTAGAGCGCCAAGTGCCGTGCCAAACAAGTGAATCACGCCGTCCACGGCGCGTGGGCTTAACGCGGGGCAACTTCGCGGTTAACCATATAGCTGTGACACTACATTTGAGCAATCGTCGCCCATCTGTACAGAGAAGAGCTCACTAATCCCGTGAGCCCTTTGTTTCATAGAACGGCAGGATCGCCAGCCTCACTCGAGGTGAGCGACAAAGGCAAACCCGGCGAAAGCCGGCGACGCAAAGCCACGAGGCTACAGCGCGATACACCGCGCCACGCCAGTCGAGCCGCCGAAACACACTACCGAGGAGGACGCGTCTCGATGCGTACTTTATTCCTGGCGGTGACCGGCGCTGTTGTTGGTCTCACTGCGTGCAGCTCGGGGGGGACATCAACCCTTCCGGTCGAAAGAACCGCCGTTGCTTCTGTCGTAGTAGCGCTGCCCTCGTCGTCGCTCCTGGTTGGGCAAACAGCACGCGGCACGGCAACGGCGCGCGACGCGAGCGGAAATTCGCTGCCGGACCGCGCGATTACCTGGCAGACGTCCAGCACAGCGATCGCGAGCGTGGATAACACCGGCATGATCTCGGCGGTTGCACCTGGCACCGCGGAGATAATCGCCGCGAGCGAAGGCGTGACCGGCCAGGCGGATCTAATCGTCGCGGCACCTTCGCCCGCACCAGTGGCGAGTGTCTCAGTCGCCCTCGTATCAAGCTCGCTCAATATCGGGCAGACAACCCAAGCCAACGCCACGACGCGCGACGCCAACAACAACGTCCTCGCGGGCCGCGTTATCAGCTGGGCCTCCAGCAACACGAATGTTGCCACTGTTTCTGGACTGGGATTGGTGTCAGCCGTTGCCGCTGGCACTGCGCAGATCACCGCAACGAGTGAAGGCCAGAGCGGCAGCGCCGCGCTGGCAGTCGTTTCACCGCCGCCGCCGCCGGCACCCGTCGCATCTGTAACCGTCACGCTCGCCGCCAGCTCGCGTGCTCCGGGCCAGACCACTCAGGCGACCGCAGTCACTCGCGACGCAAACAATAACGTGCTGACGGGTCGTGTTATCACCTGGAGCTCGGGCAACCTCACGGTCGCCACGGTTTCCGGATCGGGTCTTGTAACCGCGCTGGTTGCAGGAACCGCACAAATCACGGCTACGAGCGAAGGTCAGAGTGGCAGCGCCACATTCACTGTCACGGCTCCTCCGCCACCAGCGCCCGTTGCGTCCGTCACCGTTACGCTCGCCGCGAGTACTCGCAACCCCGGCCAGACTACACAGGCAACCGCAGTCACACTTGACGCCAATAACAATGTGCTGACCGGACGCGTGATAACCTGGGTCTCGGGCACTCCGGCAGTCGCTACTGTCTCGAGCACTGGGCTCGTCACCGCTGTCGCAGTTGGAACGGCGCAGATCTCCGCAACGAGTGAGGGCCAAACCGGTAGCGCGACGCTTACGGTCCAGGATCCTCCGCCACCTCCGCCGCCTGGATCATCCAACGAGCCGTCGGGGATGACGGTGATATCGGATCGCCCATTCAACGCGCTGAACGAGCTGGGATGGGACGACCAGTTTAGCTCCAATATGGCCTTCATCGCCGATGCTACTGCACCGAAGTCTCCGTCCGGAATCCTTCGGGCGACGTGGCCGACGGGCTATACGTCCATCGGAAACGGCCCCGGCGGCTCTGATATGCCGATCAGCAGCAAGAGAACTGTTTACATCTCTTTTTGGGCCAAGCTGTCGGACAATTTCTATGGCCACGATTCGAATGTGAACAAGCAGTTCTATGCATATGCCAACCAATGGCCGGTGATGTACTTCGACGCGTCGTGTCACGCGTCGGGTCCGATCACGCCGCAGATCGCTCTGCAGGATACGCAGTCGCACGGTACTTATGACCTCACACCCAACCTCGTACCGAGCGCCCGCATCCCGCAGAG
>DASWDV010000249.1:0-5756 GCA_036395075.1 Gemmatimonadaceae bacterium
ATTGGCGAGCCTGGCGTTGGCGCTGGGCTCGTTGTGATACCAGATGGAGCGGAAGCGCAGGCGGCGCTGGCAGCGAGAGCTGCGACCTTGAAGGTGCGAAGCATCGAGTGAGCGGTTCGGGAACGGACGGGACTGACGGGACAGCGATAATTTCACCGCGGCCGCGGGTGCGCAAGGCCGGGCCGTCGTGCGTCCCGACGGATGGCGCACTAATGACTTCTAAAGTCTGCTGAAAATAAGGTTCTCTCGCGGGGTAGGGCGCGCGCGCGCCAGAGGAAGGCTCAGTGTAAACGTCGACCCTTCGCCCACCTCACTTTCGAGCGTGATGTCAGCGTCCATTGCCCTCGCGAGCCCACGACTGATGGCGAGGCCAAGTCCCGTCCCCTCGGTGTTGCGAGTCAGCCCGCGATCGAGCTGCACGAACGGCTCAAACACGGCGGCGTGTTTGTCCGCTGGAATTCCCGGTCCGGTGTCCTGAACGTGAATAGACACCGCTCTCTCCTCCACAGTGCAGAAGACTCTGATTCGTCCGCCCTCAGGCGTGAACTTCACCGCGTTCGAGAGAAGGTTGATCATGATCTGGCGCAGCTTGTCGGGGTCTGTGCGCGTGAACAGGTTGCCGGGCGGAGTCTCGCACTCGTAAAGGAGCGACTTGGCATGGGCGAGCGAGCTGACCACCGCATCGAGGTCGGCGATGAGCGGGCGCAGAGGAACGTTTACAATGTCGAATTTCACCTCGGTCGCTTCGAGGCGAGTGAAGTTCAGGATGTCGTTGATGATACCGAGGAGGTGCTCCTGGCTGCGCTTGATTCGAGCGAGATCGGATTTTTGCGCCTCGGTCAGCGGTCCGCGCAGCTCCATCTCCAGCAGGTCGACGTATCCGCCAATCGAGTTGAGCGGCGTTCTGAGCTCGTGACTCATCACCGCCAGGAACTCGGCCTTGGAGCGGTTTGCCGCATCGGCGGCTGCCCAGGCTTTTCTGGCTTCGCTTATTACGGCGCGCAATTCCTCGTTGGTGAGGGCGAGCTCGTGGGCGAGCTCTTTGGCTTCGGTGCTTTGGCTTTCGAGCTGACGCGCCTGCGTCTGCAGCAGCTGATTGCTCTCCTCCAGTGCGGCGACACGCGCAGCCGCCACCTCACGCTGGCGAGATATTCTCACAGCGCGAACTACGGCGGTCAGCTTTGAGAAGGAGAATGGCATTTCGCGCCCGCAATACGGGTTACTTCAGAGACGACTTTTTACACCGTCAGGCACGCGAAGCAGCGCACATCGACCCTCGACGCTCACAGGAAGCGTTCAACGCAGATTTGTGATATTTTTGCAGGGGCCGCGACGGCAGATCGGACCCCTGATGACTCGCGAAAACATCGAGTGTATCTTGCAGTTGCTTTTCAGACCCGGTAGCTCAGTTGGTAGAGCAACGGACTTTTAATCCGTAGGTCGTGGGTTCGAAACCCACCCGGGTCACTTAAACTTCTGCCCGTTTTTCACCGTTCATTACATTCGTGGCGATCCCGGATTTCGAATTCGCGTCGACGCTTGAACTCGTTCGCGCTGGTTGATGGCAACGCGCGGCGGTAAGAGGCAGCCTGACGTAGCGCGTGCGCTCAATGCGTTGCGACGAATGGTGCGCGGCCTCAGGTCGGCCGCCGAGATGGTCGAGCGCGACCTTCGGATCAGCGCCGCGCAGCTGTTCGTGCTGAGCGAGCTCGCGCAGCTTCCCGATCAATCGGTCAAGGACCTGGCGGGAACTACCATGACTACCCACAGTACCGTCTCCCAGGTAGTGGGCCAGTTGATCGACAAGAAACTCGTGACGCGCACCGCTGACGCCTCCGACGCCCGACGGTCAGTCCTGCGGGTGACAAGGCTGGGCACAAACCTTCTGCGTCGCTCGCCCCGCGCCATCCAGGAGGATTTGATCGACGGGTTTGGCTCGCTTCCGGCGGCAGAGCGTCGCAGCCTGGCAAATGGCCTCGAGAAATGGCTAATCGCTTCGGGCCTCGGCGGGGTTCCGTCGGGGATGCTTTTCGAAAAACCGCTGCTCCGGAAGCGCGGCCGCCGTGCGAACAAACCTCCGCCTGGCGATATCGTCAAATAACGTCCGCTCGGGAAGCGGCGGACGAAAATGAAAAAGGGACGTCGGAGACGCCCCTTTTTCATTCCAACCGCTTATCACCTGATTAGGTGCAGGTGATCACACCGTTCGTCATGTCGCACGTCTTTGCAGTCTGCGTGTGGCTGGCCGTAGCGCTCCACGACGGAGGCGGACCGGCAACGTTGGTCACGATGACCGTCACGTTCTGCGACGGGCTGAAGCCCTGGAGAGGAGCCGCTGACGTCGCGGTTCCACCGAAATAGTCGCCGCCGTTATCGGCAGCATACTGCTCTTCGTAGGTCGCCATGTTGCGAAGGTCGGACTTCATCGCCGCGACGTACGCTTTTTCCTTTGTATTTGCGAACTTCGGGATCGCGATCGCGGCAAGAATGCCGATGATGACGACCACGATCAGAAGCTCAATAAGGGTAAACCCCTTTCTGCCTGCGGACATTGGTTTGCTTCCTCCACGAATGAATTCGGCATGCTCACACCCATATAGTTGACGAGCACCGCATTTTGGAGGCAACCAGAAATGCGTCGGTACCGACGCATTTCCTGTAATGGGGGAAGTTAGGTGCGCCGCTACGACCCTTCGGGTGTCTTCGGGTTCGTCCCGTTGCTGGCCGGTATCGCTGCCGTGGCACTTGATTTGTTTTCAGCCGGGGCGGCGGCCGGCGTTGCGCCATTTCCCTCGGGCAGCGACGAATGCTGAATGCCCCCTTCGACCTTGCGCATCATCGCGATGAACGCGGCCGACGCTTCGGGCTCGAACTCGGTTCCAGCACGCTCCTCGATGTAGGTCATCACGCGCTTAGCGTCCCACGCATCGCGGTACGGGCGCTTCGTTCGCAGCGCGTCGTATACGTCGCATACGTGAACGAGCTTGCTCGCCTTGTGGCAATCACGGTGGTAGTGATGGGTCGGGTACCCCTGACCGTTGATCATGATGTGGTGCTCGTGCGCAACCGCGGCCGCGAGATCGAGTCGTCGTCCGCTCTCGATGATCAGCTTGGCACCTGCTACCGGGTGTTGCTGCATTACCAGACGCTCCTCGTCGGTGAGCTTGCCAGGCTTATTCAGGATGTCCGCCGGGACGCTCACTTTGCCGAGATCGTGGAGCAGTCCGGCAATGCCGAACGTACGAACGTCCTGCTGTCCCAATCCCAAAGACTCCGCGAGCGCCATCACCAGCACGGAAACATTCAATGAGTGCGTCGTCGTGTATTCGTCGAATTCCCGTAACTGGAGTAGCGGAAGAATCATCTCCTGGTCGCCGTGCATTGCCATGGACAGCGAGCGGACCACTGCCTCCGCCTCGGCCAGCGGGAGCTTGCCGCGCTCCTGAACCTCGCGGTGCATCGATTGAATCGATGCCGCTTCCTCACCGAGCGAGTACGAAATCGTCGCGACGGGGGCGGGCAAGTCGATCGTCGCCTGCTGCTCTTTCGTATCCCCTTTGATTCCGAGCGCGCCGACCTTGATGCCTGTGGGCCGGTTGGGCCTCGCTTCCGCGGAATCGATGAATGAGAGAGTGATGCGCGCCATCATCTCTTCGAGAAACTCCTCGTACTGCTCGCGGGTGACGTCGGTGTCCAGCTCCATTCGCTGCACGCCCGCTTGGGCCAGACGGGTGCCCCACTCCCAATCTCCTAGCTCACGGAGCGACGTCTCCTGGTAAATCGTCTCTTCGCCAAGGAAGGAGAAGCGGGGATGGGGATCGTGCTGCTGCAGGTCCTGTAGACACCGATACGATCGGTCGACCGCGCGTGCGCGCGCAGGGTGTCCCTCGTTGTACAGCGCCATTGTCGACACGGCCTGTCCGAAAGAGACCAGGAAGCGAATCGGATCACTCATTTTTCGGCGCGTTGATTGGGTTGGCTGCGGCGCGGCGCGCGATCTTCGCGCGCACCTCGGAATCCTTGCTTTGCTCGGCGAGCTTGACCGCCGGCTCCGCGGCAGGATCGCTGCGCCAGTTTGCGGCGATCATGCTCAGCGCCGCAAGCATTTCCGGCGTCGATGGCCGAAGCTTCGGCTTCCTTGGCCAGTGCGCCTCGGTGACGACGTAGCCCAGGAACCAGGCGAGCGTCTCCGCATTGTGCTGCTGCGCGACTATTCGAATTCCCATCGTGCGCAGCTGCGCGTCCAGCTCGCCGCGATCGACGCGCTGTTTGATCAGTTCGATGCCAGCGCGGGGGCATTTCTCCTGCGCAACGCTGAGGCCGGCAAAAACCACTCGGTCATCTGCGTCGGAGAGCGCGCTCATAATGGTCTCATCGCGGTCAGCGGGGTTACGAAGCAGCAACCTCACGGCTTCGCGTCTCACTAATGGCTCGTCGTTGTCGAGATACGCCCTCAGCGGAAAAGCTGGAGGAAGCGACGGGAGACGTCCGAGGAGAGCCAACAACTCGCGCTGCATCCCCGCAGGGGCGTCTGGAAGCCGCTCCGCAACGACAGCGCCAATCTCGGTGCCGAGCGATTCCAGCAGGTCGTAAAACTGAGTGCGGGTTTTCGCGTCTTCGAACGCTAATGCCGCGGAGAGCAGTAGCGGAGCGGCGTCGACGCCGATCCGTCGGACGAAGCGCGCGACCAGGGGCAAGTCGACGCGGGATTGCCCAAGCAGCGTTTCGAGGATCCGCTCGCCACGCAGGAATTCCCACACGGGAGCACCGGCATCGGCGTTCGGTGCCCGCTCGACGAGATCCAACAGGACTTCGGCCCGGCCTGCCTTGCACAGGTCGAACATCGCGGCCCGGACCTGCGGTCCCATCACGCCGATCTCGATCGCGATCTGAATCATTCGCTCCGGCTCGCATTCGGTGGGAAGTGAATTATCGGACGGCTTTACGGAGATGTTTCTGAGACTGGACATGCTCTCGAGCGCTTGGCGATACGCCTCAGGATTCGGGTCGTCCAGCGTCCAGTCGTCGATCAGGCGTCGCATGACGTCGCGTATCGTCGGGTCCGTCTTGCCTTTCGGTCCTCCACCAGAGGATGGATGATGCGCGAGCTTCGAGAGCATGCGCAGCATCGAGTGCGACACCGTCTGACCTTCGGCAGCTGAGGCCGCTTTGACGAGATCGATCACGGCTTCGACCGTGACACCCTGCGAAGCGTCGAGAAGAAATTTCCGTCTCTGCGCCTTGTCTCCGCCCATCTCGAGCAACCGCTCGAGAGTCGATTCCTTGAGCGAGCCGACGAGACGTGACACGCGCCGCTGTAGTCCAGCTGCTTCGGAGCCCTCGGCCGTCTTGAGCTCTTCGCCTATCTGGAGCAGGTAGCCGACGATGACCTGATCGTACGCTTCCTCCCGCTGGTGCTCGTCGATTGCCCGCGCAACCGTAGCAGGCTCGAGCGCAGTGCTGTCGTCGGCTTCATCGCGCTTGGTCGCTGGATCCGAGGTGTCTGATACGAGCGCGGCGCGCGCCAGTCCGATCCAAAGCTGGGTCGCCCGTCCCGCCGCCATCTGGTCGGCGCTCGGCGGTTCTCCGTGCGGATCATCTTCGATCAACTGGAGGCGGTCGTAGGTCAGCGGAAAAAATCGCACGTGTTGCCAGAGCTCACCTACGCGCTCGACATCGAGGCCGATCGGTTTCTCCGCCCTGGTCGGATCGATCGATAGTGCCGCGAGCGCTGCCGCGAGCTCGTCGCGGCCAAT
>DASWDV010000250.1:0-1813 GCA_036395075.1 Gemmatimonadaceae bacterium
GACTCTGCCTACTATCGGATCGGCGTTAAAGCCGCAGCCGACAGACCGTCAGGGCGTTCCACCGTCAGCGCCGATTCCGGTCCGATGCAGCTTTTCGTCATTCGACTCCGTCACGCGCGGGCTTCGGACGTTGCCGCGACGGTGAACCAGTTGTTCGGTGGCACGGGCGCGTTCTCGGGACAGTCTGGCTTGTCGGCCGGAACGTTGTCTGACGAGTTACGCCGCAACGTGGTGCCGCCGGCAGGCGGCCAGCCCTCCACCGGTCAGGCAACGGCACGACAGTCGTCGCTCGCTGGTTCCGTGACGATTGTTCCGGACGAGCTCACGAATTCGCTGCTCATCCGAGCGTCGTCACGCGACTACGATGTGATCAAAGACGCGGTGGATCAGCTCGATATTCGCCCCCTCCAGGTCTTGATCGAGGTGCTGATCGTCGAAGCGCGCCAGGATCGCAGCTTTTCGTTCGGAACCTCCTTCTTTCTGCCCCAGCAGTCGATCGACAAGGGCAACGGCACGGCGGGAGGGAACTGGATTGGGGCGGGGCTCGGCGATCTCGTCGTCCAGATCATGAAGCTCGGACGGGCGAACATCGATGCCACGGTGTCCGCCGCCGCCAGTCGCGGAGATGTGCAGATCATTTCCCGGCCGGTACTCCTCGCCTCCAACAATCAGGAGGCACGGTTTCTGGTCGGCTCGCAACGTCCGTTCGTCCAAGTCAGTCGCAGCCTGCCGACCGACACGCCGACACGCGATCAGGTGATTCAGTATCGCGACGTTGGGACCAAGCTCACCGTGCGGCCTACGATCAATCAGGACGGCTACGTGTCGCTGCTCATTCAGCAGGAAATCAACCAGGCGACGAGCGAGGTGCAGTTTGACGCACCGATTATCTCGACGCGGGAGGCCGTGACGCAGGTTCTCGTGAAGAACGGCCAAACGATTGTGATCGGAGGGTTGCGCGATCAGCAGAAGGACGCGACGCAGGGTGGCGTGCCGATCCTCTCCGGGATCCCGTTGATCGGAGGCCTGTTCGGCCACGCTGAGCGCAAGGCGACTCGGACCGAGCTGTATCTGTTCCTCACGCCGCGCATTCTCAAGACCGACGCGGACGCAGACAGCGTCACAGCGCCGCGGTTGCCGAAGGTGGAGCAAAGATGAAGGGGTTGGGGCTTCCTCCCTCCTCCCTCTCGACGAGGGAGAGCCGCGGACTGCGAGGCCGGTGTGCATGTCTAACCCCGGTGCGAACCTCGCGTTACTGCGCGATTTGCCGCCCGCTTTGCGGGCGAAAAGCTAGTTGAAGAAGGCTGCGAGCGCCGCCGACGTGGAGATAGCCGGTGGGAGAGGGAGCGAAGCGGACCCGGACGGTCATCGCAGCATGATAGAGCCATCACGCTGTCTTCGGCAATCCTTCATGAAGAAGGCGCCAAGCTTCTCTCCAATAACTCTCAGCGAGGTTTCGATGGGCTCGACTTTATCGCTGCTCCTCCTGTTGACTACACCCCCGCCGGCGTACGCGCGCGTTCCGGATTGGGTTCGGGAATATGAAGCCCGCTACGCCGCTCGAGCGCGGATTCCGAGTTTCTCCCGACAAACCGGTCTCGCCTGCAACGTGTGTCATACCGCGTTCCCGATGCTCACGGCCTTCGGCCGCCAGTTCAAGCTGAATGCCTATACGCTGACCGGACTGCAGACGATCGGCGGTGGCGAGAGCAATCCCAACCTCAAGATCAACCTCATTCCTCCAGTGTCCACGATGCTCCAGACCTCGCTGACGCAAACCGCGAAGGCGCAGCCTGGCACGCAGAACGGGAAC
>DASWDV010000251.1:0-2858 GCA_036395075.1 Gemmatimonadaceae bacterium
GCTCCTCTCCAACGAAGCCGACGCGCGGATCGTTGGCTACGGCGGCATGCTCACCGAATCCCTCGTCGCGGTGATGGCTCTCATCGCCGCGTGCGTCTTGACCCCCGGTGTCTACTTCGCGATCAACGCTCCGGCGAGCGCGATCGGCACTACGGCGGCGAGCGCCGCGGCCGCAGTGCAGCATTGGGGCTTCACGCTCGATCCCGCGCAGATGCAGCTGCTCGCGCAGGACGTCGGCGAGAAGACGCTACTCTCACGCACCGGCGGGGCGCCGAGTCTCGCGGTCGGGATGGCGCACTTGTTCTCGCGTGTGCTGGGCGGTCCGACGGCGATGGCGCTCTGGTATCACTTCGCGATCATGTTCGAGGCGCTGTTCATTCTGACCACGGTTGATGCCGGAACGCGCGTCGGCCGATTCATGCTGCAGGATCTGTTGAAGCACGTCTGGGCGCCGATCGGACGCGTGTCGTGGTACCCGGCGGTGGTGATGGCCAGCGGCGTGGTCGTTTCGATGTGGGGCTATTTCCTCTACCAGGGAGTCATGGATCCGCTCGGCGGCATCAACTCGCTGTGGCCTTTGTTCGGAATTTCCAACCAGCTCCTCGCCGCAGTCGCGCTCTGCGTCGGCACCACCGTCATTATCAAAATGGGTAAGGCGCGATTCGCGTGGGTGACGATTCTCCCGCTGGTTTGGCTCGCGACGGTGACAATGACCGCTGGCTGGCAGAAGATTTTTTCGCCCGATCCGAAGCTTGGGTTTCTCTCCCACGCACGCCTGGTTCGGGACACGCTCGCGATCGGCGCGTTACCGGCCGGAGTCCAAACTCTGACGGATGCGAAGCGGCTAATTCTCAACGACCACATCGATGCCGCCGTCGCGGCGTTCTTTCTCATTTCCGTCGTCGTGATTCTGGTCGCTTCAGCGCACGAGTGGTTTACGATTGTGAGCGGCCGTAAAGTCCCTCGTACCACCGAAGTTCCGTTCGAGGTCGCACCCCGCGCCGCCTAATACCCGGCTGTGTCCGCGCACCGCCAAGTGGCGCGGCGTTAGCAGGCGGGATGCCGGTCGGGCGCGCTCGAGTGCGGCCTCAGCGAGAATAATCCGGTCGCCGTTCCTCGGGCTGACTGAGCCATCCAATCACCAGTGATCCCACTCATGTCGTGTCGGCCGAGCAACACGATTCGCTCGGAGCTCCTCGGATTCAGTACGATTTCAACCGAGTCGTGAGGCAATTGCCGCGATGAGGCGCGCGGTGTCGCGGATGCAGTCGCGATTGCAGCTGGGTAAGAGCCGTCCTCGAGCCAATTGAGGCCGAGGCGTGAGAGATCCAGATCGTACACTCCCAGGTCGCCCACGCTATCGGAGCGTTCATCCCCGCGATGATTTTCGACGAATCCAATGGTCCCACAAATCCGCTGGGCGGCCGGTGGATGTATTTCGAGCGGGTAAGGTCGTGTAAGTGATAAACTGGCATCCCATGCGCCGACGAGGCTTCGCGCCAAGCCATAATCGCGCGAGGTCGCCTCGGGTGACGCACCATTGCATGCGATAAGAACGAAGACCGCGAAAACAAGTCGCATCATCACGCCGCCTCGACCTGTCCGGGTGCAGTCTCGGTCGTCGAGGGGGATTGCGTCACCAGATGGGTTTCAGCGGTATCCGGTACTTCATCGATTTGATCGTCGTGCTCGAACAGGTCACGCAGCCGATAGGCATGGCCAAGCAGAAAAGGCACGGTCGTCACGACTACGTTGGGCTTGAAGAGGAATGCCGTTCTGATGTAAAACGCGGTCTTGTTGTGCAGGAGATGCTCCCACCAGCGCTTGGGCACGATCTCAGGTACGACTACGGTCACAAGCTCGCCCGGCAGAACCAGGCGGAGGCTGTCGACGTATTCCACCAGCGGGCGAAGAACAGACCGATAGGGAGACGGAATAACGACAAGAGGAATTCCGATGTCCCACTCCTCCCAGTCAGACGTCAACTTTTCGGTTGCACGCTTGTCGACCTCGATGTACGCCGCCACAATCTCGTCCGATATCGCACTCGCGTACACGAGTGCCGCGGAAGTTGCTTTGGTAATCCCGTTGACGGGCACGACGACGGTATGATGCAACGGCACGATCGGACTCTGACCCTTGAACTGGATCTCGGCCGCGAACTGCACGTAATGGCGATGAATCTTCCTCAGCAGCACGATTATGAGCGGGATGATCAAAACCACGATCCACGCGCCTTCGATGAATTTCGTCACGACCTGAAGAATCGAGACAACTCCCGTGGCGACCGCTCCCAGCCCGTTCAACGCCGCCTTCCATTGCCATCCGGGCTCTCGGGTTCGCAGCCAATGCATTACCATGCCGGCCTGCGACAACGTAAAGCAGATGAAGACACCCACCGCGTACAGCGGAATGAGTGCATTCGTCTGCCCACTGAATATCCAGACTATCACGCCCGCAATCAGGCCGAGGGCGACGATGCCGTTCGAGAACGCGAGTCTGTCTCCGCGCGCCGCGAGCTGTCTCGGCATGTATCCATCGTTCGCCAGAATTCCCGACAGTCTTGGAAAGTCCGCGAACGCGGTATTCGCGGCGAGTACGAGAATAGCGAATGTTGCGTATTGAAAGACGTAGTAAAGACCGCCTCGCCCGAAGATGTGACTTGCCAGCTGCGATAACACCGTATCTGTGGTTGTTGGCATTATCGCGTAGTGCCGCGCGAGCAAACTGGTGCCAAGGAAGAACGCCGCGAGAATCGCCACCATCCATCCGAGCGTCGTGGCCGCATTCTTCTGCGCGGGCTGCTTGAACGCCATTACCCCGTTCGAGATCGCCTCCGTGCCAGTCATCGCCGCGCA
>DASWDV010000252.1:0-1986 GCA_036395075.1 Gemmatimonadaceae bacterium
ATCAGCGAGCTGCCCGCCTTCTCGTCGCGGTCTCTTATCGCGACGCTGACGTAGAGCGGGCTCGTCATTCGCAACGGGAATGACTCCAATACCAAGGCAGTTGTCACAGCCTTCACAGGCGCGTCTGGCGGCTGGGTCTCCGAAGTAACGAAGCACGAACTCGCGCCGGCATTCCCCTGTATACGCGTATTTCTGAACCGCCTGCAATTTCGAAAGCTCAGCGGCCCGGCGCCGGTCGATCACAGACCAGTCGACGCTGAATTTGGAGAGCGGCGCGTTCCTGTCGCTGAGGTACATCCCAGCGCCCAACCGCTCCCAGACGAGGAACTGCCTGTCCTGCAGCGCATCGAGCAGCGGAACGCTGGACATTGAGCCTCCGAGCCCCGGTGGCAGTCCGTCGAGATTCACGACAGCGCCCGTCCTCAGCGCCGCACCGACCCCGCGCCAGAGAGCGCGAAGCAGTCCTAGCTCACGGTTTGCTTCGCCAGTCAGCTCGCGTTTGATTCGCTCCGGGGTCGCGAGCAGTCTGACGAGCACTCGCGTCTGTTCGCCGTTGCTCAGCGTCAGCGCGCCGGCCCGGACGAGGATTCTGAGCGCGCCATCGATCTCTCGCGAGTTGACCTTGGACTTGATCGCACGAGCGATGTCCTCAGGCTGCGCATCGACGAATCCCTGTTCGTCCGAGAGTTTTCTGAGCGCCGCGTAGGTCTCTTCCACGACGATCCGCTCCGGATAGGAGCCCTTGATGAAGAACTCGTGGGTGAAACGATCGGGAAAGGAGTGAAGCAGGAACACATCGGAATGCAGTCCGTCGCGTCCAGCTCTGCCTGCTTCCTGATAGTAGGCTTCCAGCGTTCCTGGCATCGCGTAGTGAATCACGAGACGGACGTTGGGCTTGTCGATGCCCATCCCGAATGCGTTGGTTGCGACGATCGCGCGAATCTGCTCGGTCATGAAGGCTTCCTGTACCTCGTGCCTTCTAGCGTCGTCCAATCCGGCGTGGTAGCCGGCAGCGCGGATCTTCGCGCGCTCGAGAACTGTCGTGAGGTGGTCGACCGCTTTGCGCGTGGAGGCGTAGATCACGGCGAGGCCTTCATACTTGCGCAGAATATCCACCAGTCGCTTCTCTTTTTCAGCGTCGTTCTTCGCGGGGACGACGTAATACGTCAGGTTCGGCCGGTCGAAGCCCGTGATGATCGTCTGCGGATCTTTGAGACCGAGCTCGCGAATGATGTCGCGGCGGACTTCGGGCGTCGCCGTTGCGGTGAGCGCGATTGTGGTGGGTGAGCCGAGTGCTTCGTGAACTTTCTTAACCCGCAGATAGCTCGGCCGAAAATCGTGTCCCCACTGGCTGATGCAGTGCGCTTCGTCGATCGCGAGCAGCGAAACCCCAGCCTGGCGCAATCGCTCCGCGGTGCGCCCGAAGTCGAATCGCTCCGGCGCGACGTACAACAGCTTGATCTCGCCCCTGTCGGCGCGCGCGAGTCGATCGGAGACCTGTCCCGACGTGAGGGTGCTGTTGATGAAAGCGGCCGGCAACCCTCGCGCAGTGAGCGCGTCGACTTGGTCCTTCATCAATGAGATGAGGGGAGAAACGACGACCGTGAGTCCGGGCATTAGCAGCGCCGGCACCTGGAAGCAAAGTGACTTTCCGCCGCCGGTGGGCAGGACTACCACGGTATCTCGCCCGGCAAGGACAGCGGCGACCGCTGACTCCTGGCCCGGCCGGAATTCGTCGTAGCCAAAGGCTTCCTTGAGGACTGCGCGCGCATCCTGAATTGTCGGGTTGGCCATCGGATGAAAGGTAGCGACGCAGCGCGGCGTGATACGTCAGGCAAGCGCGTCCGTAACGATTGTGTCGCGCCTCGCGCGAAGAGGGTGCCTATGCCTCGTGTGAGCGAAATTCAGATCCCTTCGACAAGCTCCGCGTATAAGGCGGGATCCGCATTGCCGCCGCTTATCACACAACAGACGCGCTTGCCCTTG
>DASWDV010000253.1:0-6949 GCA_036395075.1 Gemmatimonadaceae bacterium
TATCGGAAGGTCCACGGAATCTCTGAAGATCTCGGGACCGCGGTCAGCGTAGTCGCAATGGTGTTCGGCAACCTGGGAGACGACTCGGGGACGGGAGTCGCCTTCACGCGTAATCCGTCAACGGGAGAGAAGCGCTTCTACGGAGAGTTCCTGGTCAACGCGCAGGGCGAGGACGTCGTCGCTGGAATCCGAACGCCGCTCAACATCGACGAGATGGCCCGTGACCTTCCCGGCGCCTACAGCGAGCTGATCGACACGCAGGATCGGCTCGAGCGGCACTACC
Organism: Gemmatimonadaceae bacterium; assembly: GCA_036395075.1. Lineage (GTDB taxonomy): Bacteria > Gemmatimonadota > Gemmatimonadetes > Gemmatimonadales > Gemmatimonadaceae > UBA4720. Next base: position 284 of record DASWDV010000253.1, read on the forward strand.
GGGATATGCAGGACCTCGAGTTCACCGTTGAGCGGGGCAGGCTTTATCTCCTGCAGACGCGGACTGGAAAACGCACCGCAGCGGCGGCGGTTCGGATCGCGTGCGAGATGGTGACGGAAGGACTCGTTGACAAAATCGAAGCTGTGCGTCGAGTCCCTGCCGGCCAGCTCGACCAGCTGTTGCATCCGATCATCGATCCTTCGATCCGCGCGACGCCCCTCTGCTCGGGACTCCCCGCGAGTCCCGGAGCAGCCAGTGGTCGCGCTGTATTCGATCCCGACACGGCCGAGCAGCGCTCGCTCGCCGGCGAGAACGTGATCCTGGTTCGGGATGAAACGACGCCCGAGGACTTCCACGGCATCGTCGCCGCGCGGGCGGTGCTCACCGCGCGCGGTGGAATGACGAGCCACGCCGCTGTAGTCGCGCGGGGGATGGGAAAGTGCGCGATCGTTGGCTGCAAGGACATCCACGTCGATCTCGAGCGCAGATGCTTCAGCGTCAACGGCAGCGAAATCGCGGAAGGAGATTGGCTTACTCTCGATGGCGGGACGGGCCGTGTTTTCGCTGGCGACCTCTCGACTGTCCCGAGCGAAGTGGTGCGGGTGACGAACGGCACACTCTCCGCCTCGCAGGCGCCGCTGTACCAATCCTACGCGCAACTCCTCGGCTGGGCGGACGAGGTGCGCAAGCTTCGCGTTCGGGCGAACGCCGATACTCCGCGCGACGCACGCATCGCGCGAAGCTTCGGCGCCGAGGGAATCGGATTGTGCAGAACCGAACACATGTTCTTCGAGGGCGATCGCATCACCGCAATGCGCGAGATGATCGTCGCGCGCGAAGAGGGCGGGCGACGCCGCGCGCTTAGCAAGCTGCTGCCAATGCAGCGCACGGATTTCGAGGGAATCTTCGAGGCAATGGATGGGCTTCCGGTCACGATTCGCCTGCTCGATCCGCCGTTGCACGAATTTCTCCCACATGGCGGAGAGGAGACCAAGCTGCTTGCCCGCACTCTCGACATGCCGCGTGCCGACCTCAATCGCATCATCGAGTCACTCCGGGAAACAAATCCGATGCTCGGCCACCGCGGCTGCCGACTTGGCATTTCTTACCCGGAGATTACAGAGATGCAGGCGCGAGCGATTCTCGAGGCGGCGGTGCGGGCCATGAGGCGCGGGATTGTCGTAAGGCCCGAGATCATGATTCCGCTGGTCTCGACCGTAAAGGAGTTCGAGAATCAGCGCGCCGTCATAGAGGACGTTGCGGAGCGCGTGCTCGGCGGAATGGGAGAGAAAATCTCCTATCTGATTGGCACGATGATCGAGTTACCGCGTGCCGCGCTCACCGCGGCACAGATCGCGCAGTCTGCCGAGTTCTTCTCTTTCGGAACAAATGACCTGACGCAGACTACACTTGGCCTCAGCCGCGACGATGCGGGCCGCTTCCTTCCCTCTTACATTGATCGAGGTATTTTAGCGGATGATCCTTTTCAGGTTCTTGACACCGAGGGGGTGGGTAGACTCGTAAGGATGGCTGTTGAAGATGGGCGACGGGTTCGTCCTAAGATCAAGCTTGGCATCTGCGGGGAGCACGGCGGTGAGCCGCGCTCCATTTCTTTCTGTCATTCACTCGGTCTCGATTATGTATCGTGTTCGCCCTTCAGAGTTCCGATCGCGCGCTTAGCCGCCGCCCATGCCGCTCTTGACGCGTAGACTCGTCCGATCGCGCCAGATGGAGCTGTCGCCGGCGGGATCCCTGCCGATGGCACACATCAGGCACGCTCGCCCGCTACGGATCGCACTCGTCACCGAGTATTACTACCCGCACTTGGGCGGCATCTGCGAGCACGTTCATTTCTTCGCGCGCGAAGCGCGCCGTTACGGTCACCAGGTCGACATAATCACGTCGAACATTCCGGGCGCGCGCGACGAGATGCACGTCATTCGCATCGGCAAGAGTCAGCCGGTTTACGCCAATGGATCGCAGGCGCGCTTTACGTGGGGACTCGAGCTGCGAAAGGAGCTACGCAAGGTCTTTAGTCTTGGGCAGTACGACATAATCCACGTTCATTCACCACTCAGTCCTGTTCTCCCGGTACTCGCGATCGAAGAAGCCGACTGCCCGGTTGTCGGAACCTTCCACACCTACTTCGACCGGTCGATCGCGTACTCGATTGGAAAGCGATATTTCCAGAAGAAGCTCAATCAGCTGCACGCGGCCATTGCGGTGTCGCACTCGACGACGATCGCGCTCAATCGATACTTCGAGGCCAACTGGACGATCGTTCCAAACGGAATCGATACCGACGTGTTCAACCCGCACGTCTCCCGCCCTGCCGCGCTGCGCACCGATGTTCCAGTCATTCTCTTTCTCGGCAGATTTGATCCGCGCAACGGCCTCACCACTCTCATCGAATCGTTCAAGAAAGTTCGCGGGAGAAACCGCTGTGCTCAGCTCGTCGTCGTTGGCGACGGTCCGCTGCGAAAACATTACTACCGCGCCGCTGGCGGAGATCCCGACATCACCTTCGTCGGCTCGGTGCTCGGTGAAAGACCCGGCTACTACGCCCACAGCGCGATGTACGCGTGTCCCACCACCAAGGCATCCTTCGGCATCACACTCCTCGAATCGATGGCGTGCGAGACGCCGGTCGTCTGCTCCGACATCTACGGCTTCCGCGACGTGGTAAAGCACGAGCGAGAGGCACTGATGGTGCATTGTGGAGACAGGGATGATCTCGCTGACGCACTGGTGAGACTTCTCGATGACGAAACCTTGCGGGCCAGACTCGGGAAACGCGGGCGACAGGAGGCGGAGCAATACTCCTGGGCCAGAGTGACCGAGGCAGTGCTCGACATCTACACTGCCGTGCTTGGACGGGCTACTCACGAATGATCGGCTTTGCTGCATTGGGTGTGTCGGTGATCGGTGGAGCGGTACACGGTGCCTTTCACCGCAATAGCCCGCTCTTTGGCCCGGCGATGGGCAGAATTTCGAGCGACAGAAAAGTCGTGGCTCTCACCTTCGACGACGGTCCGAATCCAGACGCGACGCCCCGAATCCTGGACACGCTGGCCGAGAAAGGCGTCCGCGCAACTTTCTTCGTGCTTGGCAGCCACGCCGAGCGCTGGCCCGAGCTCGTACGGCGCATCTCACACGAGGGACATCAGCTCGGCAATCACGGCTACTTCCACCGGAAGCTGCAGTTCAAGAGTCCGTTTTATGTGAGCCGTGACATTCGTCTGGGAATCCGCGCGATCAAGCGCGCCGGCGTTCCAGCTCCCCGGTACTTTCGTGCGCCGCACGGCTTCCGCAGTCCGTGGACTACTCCGATCGCACGGTCATATGGTGAGCGGACAGTTGGATGGTCGCTCGGTGTCTGGGACAGCGATCGCCCAGGTGTTGACGAGATTGTACGCCGTACGCTGGAAGGTGTTTCTCCCGGCTCGATCGTGCTCCTGCACGATGGGGACGGCTATAACCCCGACGGCGACCGAATGCAGACGGCCGACGCCCTTCCTCACATCATCGACCGCCTGAAAGAACAGGGCTACGAGTTCGCCACTCTGCCGACTGAATGAATCCCAAGCTGAAGAAAGGGATTCGCTGGGCAATCTCGGCCGCGATTCTCGTCTTCCTCATTCTGTTCGCCCGCACCATCGATTGGCACGCAGCCTGGAGCTCGATGCGTCATGCGTCGTTGCCGCTCCTCGCCGCGGCAATCGGCGTCAATGTTCTTTCCGTTTTCCTAAAGGGCGTTCGGTGGTGGCTGTTTCTTCGCCCAATTGGAATCAGGTCGCTGCCGCTCGCGGTCCGCGCAACCGTCGCCGGCGCTGGCCTCAACAACGTCCTTGTAGCAAGTGGCGGCGATGCGGCACGGGTCGTGTTCGTCTCGCGAGTAAGCGGAGTCCCAAGCTCCACGGTGCTGGCGTCGATGGCGCTGGAGAAGCTGTTCGATCCGATCGGCTTCGTCGCGCTCCTCGTGTTCGGCGTCCTCGCGTTCGACCTTCCGCCGCAATTCGACCGCTGGAAACTCCCCGCGGAGATCCTGCTCGCCGTCATAGTCCTGCTGCTCGTGTTCTTTGTCTACGCTACGCGGCACATCAAGCCGGAGCACGTGCCGGAGCGCCGGGCGCGCCCGCGCACGGTTTGGGGCAGGATCCGCGCGTACTTCGTGAGCTTTGGGAAGACCGCCGGCCGCCTCGCCACCGGGCCGCGCTTTCTTGCCGCCATCGTTTTGTCGTTGGGAGCGTGGGCATGTCAGCTCTGGACTTTCCAGTTGGCGGCAGCGGCCGCGCATGTGTCGATCCCTCTCGCGGGAAGTCTCGCGTGCCTGTTGGGAATCAACGTCGGATTGATAATTCGTGCGACGCCGGGCAACGTCGGGTTCTTCCAGTTCGTTTATGCGCTGATGGCGGGGGAGTTCGGGGTCGCGCGTGATCAGGCGATTGCCGTCTCCCTGCTCATTCAAACCCTGCAGATTTTGCCGCTGACTCTGCTAGGCATTGCGCTGGCGCCAGAATTCATATTCCGTCGCGGGAAGAAAGACAGAGAGGCAGAAGCAATAGCGAAGAAAATCGAGCAGGAAAAGCTCACGCACATCGGCCCGTTGTCGACCGCGGAAGACGTGTTGAAGCGCGCGGACAAGGCGGGCGTAGCGCCGCCTCCGCGGAACACCTAGTCACCCGGAGTACGGGCCCGCTCCAGGAACGCGATGAATTCGGCCGGATCGCGCGTCAGGCCTGTGAAAGTTTGCCGGACCTTGCCGGTCCCGTCGACGACGGCGTAGAGCGGAAGAGCGACAGTTCCGAACGTTCGTTCCTGAAACGCTTGCTGTCGTCCGTACACCTCCCCTTCTCCGTCGGTGTAGAGACGCGCCAGTACGAATTGTCCGAGCTCGGCAGCCACGTCGGGACGCGTGAAGATGTTCGCTTCCATCCAGCGGCAGTTGGTGCATGTGTAACCGGTGAAGTCGACGAAGACGAGTCTCCCCGACGTACGTGCCTCTGCCAACGCTCCGGCAAAATCGTTCAGCCTCCAACTCGCGCCCAGAGCTCGAGTCTCACTGCCAGCGAGGGCCGGGATCGCCGCGGCCGGAGGAAGAAATGCTTCTACCTGCCGCAGGGGTTGCCCGGTCAAACCCGACGCGAGCCAGCCAGCAATGAAGAGCACGACGGCGATCGGAATCATCCGAGCCGGGCCGGCCTTGCGGCGCGCAACAGATTCACCCTTTTCCCATCCCAGATAAAAAGCGCCGATGATCGCCAGCGTCATCCAGATGAAAAGAACTGTCGCGCGCGTGAAGATGCCCCAGCCAAGCACGAGATCGGCATTGGAGAAGAACTTGACGGCCGCACCAACTTCCAGCAGGCCGATCATCACCCGCAACGTCTGAATCCATTCTCCGGACCGCGGTAGTCTGGCGACGAGGCGTGGAGCCAGCGCAAGCAGCACGAATGGCATCGCAAACGCCGTCGAATACACGATCATCCCGACGACGGGCGCTGCCCACGAGCCTCGCGACGCGAGAACGAGAAGGGTTCCCACGAACGGCGCGGTGCAGGTTACCGAAGTAAGCGTGAAGGTCGCGCCCATCACGAGCGCGCCGAGTGAGCTACGCGGTTGTGTGGCGCGGGCCGAACGGTCCGCAGCTCTTATCACGCGCCACGGCAAACCAATCTCCACCCAGCTGAACAGGCTCGCGGCGAAAACGAGAAAGAGCAGCGCAAGAGTGAGGTTCACCCACGGATCTGACGCAAAGCGGTTGAGGCCGGAAGCGCCGAAGATCGCCGCGATGGCCAGACCGAGAATCGTAAACGTGCCGATGATTCCCAATCCGAAGAGCAGCGCGCGTCGAAAACCCGACTCCGCGCGATCGTCCGGGGCCGAGAAGTAGGCGATGGTGACGGGCACCATTGGGAACACGCAGGGAGTAAGCAGCGAGAGGAGGCCGGTGCTGGCAGCGAGCCAAAGAAATCCCGAGCTCATTGCCGACTCGCGATGCGGAGCGCTACGTCAAGCGTGTCGGTACGCGGGGGGAGACAAAGCTTATCGCTGCAGGCCTGATAGCGCGCGCCAATCTTGAATTTGCGAATCCCCGTGAGCGAATGGGCGGGCACTCCGATGGGAATCGTGAAGCGAGGACGGCCGGAGTACAGCTCGGTCTCGATCCCGAAATTCCTGTCGAACATGCGTTCGGGCCTGGGAGCCACGATCACTCCACGAACGATCACGTCGGCGGCACCGAGCAGCGCTAGACGAAGCGGAATAGGTCCGCCGGGCTTTTGGCTCAGCGAGTAGATATGCCAACCGTTCGCAATGGTAGCCTGCAGCGTGATTGGAACGGCTCGACCCGAGGCTACGTCGCGCGGCGCCCGCCCGCCGAGGATCGTCCACGTGACCGGACGAAGTGAAAAGTCGCGAGCCGACGTAACCGGGCTCTTCACGGAGGAAGTCGGCACGCTCGCCTCACCGTGCGGACTGGAGCCGTTCGCTGCAACAAAAGGCGCGACGACGACGAGATATACGAGCTTGTTCATCCGCTTCAAATATACACGTAAAGGGCGGAATCCCTCCGGTAGACGGTTCGCCAACGACGCCTCCGTGGTTTATGTTTTGCGTTCGATAGACCTCACTTCCAGGGGGCATTCGCGTGCGGTACCAGGCGGC
>DASWDV010000254.1:0-3897 GCA_036395075.1 Gemmatimonadaceae bacterium
AACTGAACGTCTTAGACAAACCGGATATGGTGACGGTGCGCTGCCGCATCCCTGGCCACGTCGCCAGAACATGGTGCCCGCCTGCATACCGAATGTGCTCGTAGATCTCATCCGTTATCGCGATCACGTCCCACTTCTGACATAACTCCGCAATCAACGAAATCTCTTCGCGAGTAAAGACTCTGCCGGTTGGATTGTGCGGCGTGTTCACCACGATCGCGCGCGTCTTGTTCGAAAAAGCGGCGCGCAATTTATCGGGGTCCAAACGCCAATCAGGCGCCTCCAACGGCACGAACACCGGCTTCGCCCCCGCGAGTATCGCATCCGGTCCGTAATTCTCGTAATACGGCTCGAACACGATCACCTCGTCGCCCTCATCGATCAACGCGAGGAACACCGACGCCATTGCCTCCGTCGCGCCGCAGCACACCGTGATCTCGCGCTCCGGATCCACATCCATCCCGTACCAGCTCCGGTACTTCTCGGCGATCGCGATCCTGAGCGCCGGACTGCCCCACGTGATCGCGTACTGATTGAGGTCGCCGCGGATCGCCGCGCACGCCGCCTCCTTCATCGGCTCGGGCATCGGAAAGTCGGGGTAGCCTTGCGCGAGGTTGATCGCGCCGTACTGGGCCGCGACTCGAGTCATCTCGCGGATCACCGACTCCGTAAACGTGCTCGCGCGTTTGGCCGTTGCCGCGCGCGCCGAAACTTTCTGCACGGTCAGATCGGGGGCTTCATCGTGATTTCGATCACACCGCTGCTGCCACCATGAATTCCGAATCTGGCTCCCGCCTCGGTGATGTTGTAGTAGTGGATATCGCCGACGTGGTACGCCGGGATGGCGCGAAGCGAATTGAGGTCGCCGTACCGCTGGCCATCGACGTATACCATCGCGAACTCGGTGCCGGCGCCATTCTGGACGGCCGAGGTTATTCCATGCGCCGCCAGCCAGTTCGGACGCAAGCGCGCAATCGCATCGTACGCGTCCGTGATGTCTGCGTGAGCGTCAGCGATCTCGGCGGCGGTTAGAAGGGCGGCCTTACTGGGAGCTGGCGATCTGCCCGACGCTCCGGTCGCGCAGCCGAGTATTGCCACGACTCCCACAAGGTAAAAGTGTCTGACCGACATTGGAGTTCTCCGGTTTGTTATTGCTGCTCTCGCCGACCATATGCGGATCTTGCCCGCGCACCGTCGTCAGATGAGGAACCGACTCCCAAGAAACTGGCACTCGTCGCACCATTTGACAAATGCGAGAGGGCGCGCGAAGATGCGAAATCCTGGAGCCTCGGAGAAGAAATGCGACTCGGACTCATCCTCGGCGTTGTTCTGCTGGTCCTGCTCGCCGTCATCCTGTGGAACAGGGGCAGGCCGCCGGTCCCCTGAGCAATGCTGCTCGTTTTCCTGACGCTGCTCGGCTCGCCAATTCTCAACGCCGGCGTAATCCAGCCTTCGACGGTAGCCGTCACCGTTGTCGACGCCATTGCGGGCTATCCGCTCGCCAACGCCGACGTCATCGACCTCGCCAGCGGCCAGCATCGCTTCACCGACGAGCAGGGACAGGCGCGACTAACGTGGCCAGCCAACGGAGCGCTGCGGCTGCGGGTACGCGAAGTCGGATATCAGCCCCTCCAACGTACGCTCGACCGCGCGAATACTTCAGATGGTGTAGCAACTTTCGCCCTCAGCAAGGTCGCGTACGTAATCTCGCCAGTGAAAGAGACGAGTCGTTGCGTGACCACGGACGATTCCGCCTCACTCGCACTCTCGGTCTCCGTCCTCGACCAACTCAGACAGGGAGCAGAGAAATACGACGAATTTCGGCTTCTCTATCCATTCGAGGTGAGCATGGAGCGCCGTACCGCGGCGGTCCCGAAAGACGGTCCGATCAAGAGAATCACCGTTAACAAGGAGAAGTACAGCTCCGAGGACGTCACGTCCGCATACCGACCCGGTGACATCATCCAGTACAAGGGCACCGCCTTCCTCGTGCCGATCCTCGTTCTCTCGTCCCTCGCGGACTCGGTATTCTGGGATCACCACTGCTTCATCGCGCGCGGCATCGAGCCATACCTGGACACGCGGGTGATCCGACTAGAGTTCTCGCCGAGCGCCGACGTCCACGGACCCGATTGGGAAGGCGACGCCTTCATCGACTCGGCGACCAGCCTTCTACGGCGCATCAATTTCCGGCTCGTGAATCCGAAACCCCGCTCGTACCCGAAAAAACTCGATGGCTACACGACGTTTTCGATGCCATCGCCTTACATAGTCGTTCCGGATACGACGGGCGCCGAGTGGTGGTATCGGGACGCCGATGACAAGGGCAGCTGGGGTCAACCCGAATACCTGCAGATGATTTACATGCAGGAGCTCAAGTACCGGAAAGAAAAGCCTCCGGAGAATCAGCCGCTGAAGCAGTAGCGAGCGCTACTTCGTCGTGACTTCGATCGCTCCACCAGTTCCGGCTTTGAAGCCGAATCTCGCGCCGGCCTGGGTGATATCGTAATAGCGGATGGAGACTACGTTATAAGCAAGGATGGTACGCAATGAGTTGACGTCTCCATATTGCTGCTCATCGACAAATACCGCCGCGAACGTGCTCACTTCGGGGTTGGACGACATCCCTCCATGCGGCGCCAGCCAGTTCGGACGCAGGCGCGCAACAGCGTCGTACGCGGTCGTGATGTCTGCGTGAGCCGCAGCGATCTCATCGCGAGTGAGCAGGGTGGTCTTACTCGGCTTCGATCCACCCGACGTACCGGTAGAGGCGCAACCGATAACGGCCGCGAGTGCCACCAGGTAAAAATGTTTGACGGCCATTTACGTCCTCCGGGTTTGTGCAGCTACTGACGAACTGTGCAGCGAATGCGCAGTCACCGCCAGTGTCAACTTTTGAGCTGCGTCGCCTCCCAGGCGGTCAGCAGCCATCGTCCCGTACGGCGGACGTATACCTCGGTGAATCGAATCCCGAAGCTCGACGGCCCCGCCGCGCTGCGAACGCGCATCGCCGATTTACCGGTCGCGAGCGCGATCCCCTCGTGAATTCTCACTCGCACCTCACTCGGCGCTATCGATTCGTAGACGAGCGTCTGCTTTTTGATCATGTCGATGAATTGCGACCGCGACTGCAGATCTCCGCCGGTGTGCACGTAGGTGAGCTCGTCATCCAGCAGCGTGTCGAGCGCGACGAGGTCGCGGTTCATCATCGCCTCGAACCGCTGGCGCTCCGCCATCCGCACCTCCGTCTCGGCGCTTGCCCGCGCCATCTCCCGGTTTCTTGGACGCGCGCATCCGCACAGGACGCCGACGAGACACATGGCGAAGAGATCGACCCTCGACATTGGTCGCATCACCGGAGACCGGCTTATTTCGTTTTGATGGCGATGACTCCGCCGCCGTATTGCATGCCGTACTGCGTTACCGCATCGGTGCTGCCGGTGTAGCGAATCTCCCGGATCTGGCTCGCCAGGATGTTTCGGAGAGTGTTCAAGTCCCCATAGTACTGGCCGTCGAGGAAAACTACGGCGCGGTCGTTGGCGACCGCATTGATGGTCGTGCGACCGCGGGTCTTGAGGAAATTGGGCCGCAGCTTCGAGACGACTTCGTATGCGTTCGACGAGGGCGTAGCGGCGATTTCATCCTCCGTGATCAGATTGAAATCATGATGCGCGGCTGGTGCACTCCCGCCGCCCGCAGTCGCGCAGGAAGTCGAGACGGCGATGGCGACGGCGTAAAGAAATCGACTAGTCACGTACTCCTCCATTGTAAATGTTCGCTTATCTCGATCTGACGTCGATGATCCCGCTGGCGTATTGCATCCCGAACGTCGCCGCGGCGTCAGTGCCGCGGATGTATCGAATCTGCTGAATCTGGATCGCAGGAATGTTTCGTAGC
>DASWDV010000255.1:0-2645 GCA_036395075.1 Gemmatimonadaceae bacterium
CCCCATCCCGCGTCGATGCCAGCGTCGAGAGAACCAGCATTTCCGCTCCGAGTGCGAACGTGACTTCGACGAGATCTGGCGGTCCGCCGCCCTTTAGCACCTCGATTGCTTCCGCAACCTCCAACGCATTGCCACAGGCGCAACCGAGCGGACGATCCATCGCCGTCACAAGAGCGACTACCGGACACCCGTGTTGATCGCCGAGGTCGATCATCGCTTCGGAGAGCTTGATTCCGTCGTCGAGGCTCGGAAGAAAGGATCCGGACCCGCGCTTGATGTCGAGTACGAGCCCGGAGAGACTCTCAGAAATTTTCTTGCTCATGATGCTGGCGGCGATGAGCGGGATGACTTCTACCGTCGCAGTCGCATCCCGCAGCGCGTACATCTTCCGGTCAGCGGGGACAATCTCGTCGGTCTGACTCAACATCGCGCAGCCGATTTTCGCGACCTGCTTTTCCGCCTCGGCCAGCGTCAACGCGGTTCGGAATCCCGGGATCGATTCCAGCTTGTCCAGCGTTCCTCCGGTATGACCCAGCCCGCGTCCGGACATCATCGGCACCGCAACTCCCAGCGACGCGATGAGCGGCGCGAGAATGAGCGATGTCTTGTCTCCAACGCCGCCGGTCGAGTGCTTGTCGATTCGCGGTGTCGGGAGAGCGGAGAAATCCAGCCTCTCCCCGCTCTCGAGCATTGCGTCCATCAACGCGTTCATTTCCGCGCGATCGAGCCCACGGAAATAGATCGCCATGAGAAGCGCCGCGATCTGATAATCGGGAACGTGCCCTTCGGCGTAGGCTTGCACCAGCTCCCGAACTTCCTCGGGCGCGAGACGCCCCCCGTCGCGTTTGCGCTCGATAAGACGCGGTACGATCATTTATCCACGAATGGGGTATCTGTTCTGAACAACATCACCTTGTAATCGGAGCTCCAATGCGAGTTCTCCAGTACGTGTCTGCAGGAATGCTGCTCGCCGCTTCGTTCGCGGGCGCTCAGACGGCCGCCGACCACATCGCGCTTGGTGACAAAGAATACGTCGCCATGAATGCGTCCGCTGCCCTCCAGCACTACGACGAAGCGATCAAGCTGGATCCACGGAACTACGAGGCGCTCTGGAAAGCATCGAGATCCGCCGTCGACCTCGGGTCCTACGAGCGCGACGATGAGAAGCGCGAGCTTTACTTCAGGAACGCCGAGGCATACGCGCGGCGCGCCGTCGAAGTAAATCCGGGCGACGCCGAAGGACATTTCCATCTCGCGCGCGCGCTTGGGAAAAACGCGCTGAGCCAGGGTCCCAAGGCGCGCATCAAGTACGCTACAGATGTCCGTACCCACGCGCTCGAATGTCTCAAGATCAATCCGAAGCACGCTGGCTGCCTGCACGTCATGGGAATGTGGAACGCCGAAGTCATGCGCCTCAACGGATTCACGCGCATGCTCGCCAAGAATCTCCTCGGCGGCAAAGTGTTCAATTCGGCGAATTGGGCCGATGCAAAGCGCTATATGGAGGAATCGGTCGCGGCCGAGCCGGACAGAATCGTCCACCACGTGGATCTCGCCGGCGTGTACCGGGATACTGGCGACAAGGCGAAAGCGCGTGCCGAGTGGCAGACGGTGATGAAGCTTCCGAATCGCGATTACAACGACCGCCACTACAAGGCAGAGGCGGATGCCGGGCTGAGGGCCGGTTAGGTCAGAGCCTCTTCGACCTCTTCCACTTCTTCTTCTCTCTCGGCGGCCGCGCGCTCCAGCTCCTCGGCTAGCTCCGACCAGACGTCTTCGTCTCCGCGCCCGCTTCTGACGCGGCGAGCGATCCGGTGCCGAGTCTGCTCGCCGCTCGCTGGAGCAAGCAGCAGTGCGACCGCAGCGCCGAGCACTGCTCCGAGAGCGATGCCGACTGTAAACAGGCCGATGTTTTGCCAGTCGGGCACGGTGTCATAGGGACGACCATCGTCTGAGGCGGGCTGGGGAATCGATCCGGGTGGCGGTGCCTTGGGAATCGACGACGCCGGTCTGGGCGGGCTTGGCGAGTTGAACATAAGAGCCTGGCTCAGGGGATGGTAAGAAATTTGCCCTAAACCCCACCCAGCAATAGCCGTGCGAGGTCGCTGAATGAGCAGTTCAGGTAAAATGGTTTTGTTGGTGGAGGACAACGAGGACAATAGAATCGTCTACTCCACGATTCTGAAGCACTTCGGATACGAGGTCACTGAAGCTCTGAATGGAGAGGAAGGGATCGCAAAGGCTCGCTCTGAAAAGCCCGACCTGATCCTCATGGATATCTCCATCCCCATCATCGATGGCTGGGAAGCGACCCAGGTGCTGAAGCACGATCCGTCGACGAAGGGAATTCCCATCATCGCGCTGACGGCGCACGCCCTTGCGTCCGATCGCGAGAAGGCGATGGAGGTCGGCTGCGACGGATATCTCGCCAAGCCTTGTGAGCCCAGAGCCGTGGTCGCGGAAGTCCAACGATTCCTCGGCAAAAACAATGGAGCGTAGCAGAAAACAACGGATCCTCATCGTCGACGATCACGAGGACAACATTGAGCTGCTGCGGGCTCGTCTCGAAGCGCGCGGCTACGAAGTCTTCGGCGCCAACGACGGTCAGGCGGCGCTTGACCAGGTCGCGGACGTTTGCCCCGACC
>DASWDV010000256.1:0-12827 GCA_036395075.1 Gemmatimonadaceae bacterium
AACCAACCCCGAGCCCGCCGATCCGAGGGGTAGTCGTCCCTGGCCTTGAAGGGTCACCGGCGATCTCCATACCCGTGCCTCGTACGGCGGCGGATCTCGATGCCCTCCGGGCGCGGCGCTCGGAGCTTTCCGATCAGCTGCAGTCGGTGGACGGAAGGCGGAACAAGTTGCTCAGCCAGCTCCAAAAACTGCGCGACGAGACAGCGATACAGGGACTCGAGGGTCGTCTTGCGCTGCTCGATAAACGTCAGCTGCAGCTCGAATCGGATCTTCAGCAAACCGGTCAGGCGCTTTCAAGCCCCGCGGCGGGGCTGATCGCTGGCACATCCAACGCTCCGGTCTTCGCCGGCCTCGCACCAAAACAGGTTATGACACTCTCCGTGCTCGCGATCATCTTCATCTTTTTCCCGCTGGCTACCGGGTTTTCGCGGGCTTTCTGGAAGCGCGCCAACAGGGTTGCTGCGCCAGCGGTGTTCACCGAGACGGCACAACGTCTCGAGAGATTGGAAGCCTCTGTCGATGCAATTGCGATCGAGATCGAGCGCGTGTCGGAAGGACAGCGATTCGTAACGAAGCTTCTTTCCGATGGCCAGGCCGCGCAAATGCTGGGCGCCGGCCAGCGGCCGGCAGAAAAGGTGCGGGCCGGTCAATAAAAAGCGCGTCCACTGAATGGACGCGCTTTTTTTGGGACTCTTTTTTTCCTGCTAACGATTCGTCAAACCGCGGGCGGCCCTGCTTTCCCTTCGCCTTCGCTCAGCGTCTGCTGTCTGAGGGCGGCTGCCCCCATTAGTCCGCCGAGTCCCATAGACTCGACGGCCGTGCTGGGCACAAGCATCAGCGCTCCCTTTTCCTTCAGTCCCTCGTACAGAATGTTCATCGCGCGCAGGTGCAGCGCGGTTGGATTGTTCTGGTACGATTTCGCCGCCTCGAAGAAGAGATGGGCGATTTCCACTTCGGCCTGACCGAGAATGATGCGCGCTGACTTCTCGCGCGACGCTTGCGCCTCACGGGACATCGCGTCCTGAAGCGAAGTTGGAATCACGATGTCGCGCATCTCCACCGATTGCACCGTGACGCCCCAGGGGTTGGACCGCTGGTCGATGAGCGCCTGGAGCTCCGACTCGATTCGCTCCCGTCCGCGCAGCAGCTCGGTGAGTGATGTGCGTCCGATAATGTCGCGGAGACCAGTCTGCGCTGCCCAGCTCACCGCCTGGGTATAGTCCTGTACCTCCAGCGCGGCCTTTTCGGAATCGTGCACCATCCAGAAGAGAACCGCATCGACGTTTACCGGGACCGTGTCGGAGGTCAGGGTCTCTTCCGCCGCGAAGCTGGTGGTTACGACGCGCTGGTCGATGTAAAGAGAGATCGTCTCCACGAACGGCGTGATCCAGAATAGTCCGGGACCACGTAGTCCAGTGTACTTGCCGAGCCGGAGTACGACGGCGCGCTCCCACTGCTTCGCGATCTTTGGAGACTGCGACAAGAAGAGCCCGGCGATTACCCAGACAAAGAGCCAGCCCGGGTTTTGGCTCCCCGCCGTCATGACGAGTCCAACGACCAGCGAGAGAAGGAAAATCGACACTGCAACCACGTTGAGGCGCCCCTGTGAGCGGGCAGCCCGGGCAGCGCGGCGTGCTGCGAGAACTTCGTCCATGTCCGGCATTTATTCTTTCTCCTCTTGTCTGAGCTGAGTTATGAGCTCGGCTAAAGTGAATCCCAGCAGCGCGGCATCGCCTACGAAGCGTCGAATGAGCTCGCGCAGCTCGCGCTCACGGTGAGTGCGCGCCGCCTGAGGGGTCGGCGCCTCGCGAACGAAAGTGCCGACTCCGCGTCGGGTCTCGAGAATTCCATCGCGCTCCAACTGGGCGTAGACCCGTGCCACGGTGTTCGCGTTCACCGCGAGGTCCACCGCCAACTGCCGAACAGTTGGCAGCTGCATCCCTGGTTGGAGCGTGCCGGTCGCGATCGCCGCTCTGATCGATCGATCGAGCTGAGCGTAGATCGGGGTCGGACTCTTTGAGTCGACGTTGAAAATAGGCATTGTCTGCTTGTACTATCACATTAGTACAATACGGCCAGGCCCGCAACAGGTTTCAAGCAGGCTAAGGCTACCGGCTATGGGTGTACATAAGATCGACGATCTCGTCGTACATCACGTCCGCCTGCTTCCCACCCGAGCGGATCGCCCCTGTCGCGCAGTGCTTCAGATGGTTTCGCATCAGCTCCCGACCCACTCCCCGCAACGCCTCATGGACTGACGAGATCTGGGTGAGGATGTCGGCGCAGTAACGGTCATCGGCGATCATCTTCTGAAGTCCCCGTACCTGGCCTTCGATGCGCCGGAGTCGCTTCAGGTTTCGCGATTTCACATCCGGATCGACCGCCAATGCCTTCCTCGACCCCGTTGATTCCTGAACCGCGCACCCGCATTCAGCTGCGTCCGCCGATTCCTTGCGATTCTGTTTGCCTGCGATAGTGGGCATGGCTTCTCCGGTGGGCGCGCGTTACGCGAGGCGCGCGTGTCGCAGTCTCAAGCTGTTGGTGACAACGCTCACCGAGCTCAGCGCCATCGCGGCGCTGGCGATTATCGGGCTCAGCATCAGACCTGTGAGCGGATAGAGGGCGCCAGCTGCGATCGGGATTCCGATCACGTTGTACACGAACGCCCAGAACAGATTCTGCTTCATCGTCGCCATCGTGCGGCGCGAAAGCGAGATCGCGCCGACGACGCCGCGCAGATCGCTACGCATTAGGGCGATATCGCTCGCCTCGACAGCGATATCGGTACCCTTGGGCATCGAGATTCCGACATCCGACTGAGCCAGCGCGGGCGCATCGTTGATTCCATCGCCGACCATTGCGACGACTCGATGCTCTCGCTGCAGCGCGCGAATCTCCTCCACCTTCTGGTGCGGAAGTACCTCGGCGACGATGCGATCCACTCCGATCGCGTTGGCGATCGATTCGGCCGTCGACCGTCTGTCGCCGGTGACGAGCATCACATCGATTCCCATCGCCTTCAACGCTCGGACAGCTTCCGCGGACGACGGGCGCAGCGAGTCGGACACGACGATGATGCCGACGATCCGCCGATCGATCGCGACATAGAGCTCGCTTGATCCCTCGGGCACTTCAGACGTGTAGGGTAGGCCCGTGCCCCCGACCTCGAGATCGAGCAGCAACCGCGCGTTGCCGATGGCGACTTCTCTCCCCCGCACTTTCCCCGTGACGCCGCTACCGGTGTGTGATCTGAATTCGCTCACCTCGCCGACGGTTTCGTGTTTGTCGTTTGCGGCGCGCACGATCGCTGCCGCAACCGGATGTTCGGAATGGCGTTCGACCGCCGCCGCATAACTCAGAACCTCGCGCTCACTTAGTTCGCCAAGAGTCATCACGCGCGCTACGCTGGGCGCGCCTTCGGTGACGGTTCCGGTTTTGTCGAGCACGACAGTGTTCACATCGCCCGCTCGCTGCAGGATTTCGCCGCCCTTGATCAGGAGGCCCATCTCCGCGCCTCGTCCGGTGGCAACCATCACCGCCGTTGGAACCGCGAGTCCCATCGCGCACGGGCAGGCAATAATGAGAACGGACACCGCTGCGGCTATCGCATGTGGGAGAGCGGCCGCGCCACCCAGCACGTACCACGCGATGAAGGTGATGATGGCGATGGACAGCACGGCCGGCACGAAGACAGCGCTCACTCTGTCAGCGAGCCGCTGAATTGGTGCGCGCGAGCTTTGGGCATCTCTCATGAGCGCGACGATTCGGGCCAGGACACTGTCGGCGCCCACGCTGGTCGCGCGGTAGCGGAGCGATCCAGTAGTGTTGACCGTGCCGCCTACGACTTGATCGCCCGGACCTTTTGCGACGGGCATGGGCTCGCCGGTCAACATTGATTCGTCGACCTCGCTCCCGCCGTCGATGACGACGCCGTCGACGGGAATCCGTTCGCCGGGCCGAGCGAGGACGGTTTCTCCGGATTCGACCGCGTTGAGCGGCTTCTCGACCCAGCCGCCGTTGCCTTCGACACGGGCGGTTCCGGGAAGAAGACTCACCAGCTTTCGAAGCGCCTCGGAGGTTTTGCGCCGCGCGCGTGCTTCGATCGCGCGACCGGCCAGCACGAGAGCGATGATGAAGATCACCGCTTCGTAGTACACGTCGGGCGCGATCCCATTGCGCGCAAAAAGGCTCGGCGCAATCGTCGCAATCAGCGAATAGAGGAAGGCGGAGCCGGTTCCGAGCGCAACGAGCGTGTTCATATCCGCGGAGCCGTGCCTCACCGCCTTCCACGCGCGGCGATAGATGTCGCGCCCCGCCCAGGCGAGAATCACGACCGAGAGTGCCAGCAGCGCGTAGTTGGCGGCCGGGTTGCCCATTGAAAACATCGCGATGCCGATCGCAAAGATCCCTGCGATGACGCTCACGGTCGCTTTGATCGCGAGCTCGCGCGCTTCGCGTATCTCGCCGTCGTCCTGGCTCGAGATCTCCTCAACGGAGCTGTCCGGTGCGGCGAGCTCGGCATCATATCCAGTTGCGCGCACCGCTTCGATGAGACGCTCGGCGCTCACTTCTCCTGGATCGTACCGAACTGCTGCGCTCCTGGTCACGAGGTTGACAGCAGCGTCTATGACGCCGGGCTCGGCGGCAAGCGCGCGCTGGACGCGGGACTGGCACGCGGCGCACGTCATCCCTGTTACGGGAAACGATATCGACGTTTCGTCTTTGTTTGCGAGCTCGGTTGACACAATGACATTCCCTGCGGACACGGCGAATTCAGGACTGGGGTGGCCTACTTCAGCGATCGCCTGTGTACAATCAATATACCCCCCCACCCTATGTCAAGCGGCGCGTCTCTCCAGCGTCATTTGGAGGGAGCGCAAATTGCATTGTCGAGTCCCTGCACGGGGGCTTGTCACGACGGGAGGAGGACGATGGGTATGCAACGCGAGCTAAGCTTCCCCGACACCGATCCGGTAGAGAACTGCACTCTGGCGAGAGTTCTCGCGCAGATGATGCGGGACAGCCGCGACGAGCTGACGCGGCGCTGGCTCGGGCGGATCAGCGCGCGCGTCAGCCTCGACCCGAATCGGGTTTTCCCCACGGACGCGCTTCTCGATCACGTGCCGCTCCTGATTCTGGGGATCGCGGATTACATCGAGAACCCGCAGAAAGTGATACTGTCGGAGATTCCCGTCGTCGCCAAAGCGATGGAGCTCGGAGAACTCCGCTTCTCCCAGGGCTTCGACGAATACCAGCTCCTCAAGGAGTATGAGATCTTCGGAGGGATTCTTTTCTCGTTTCTGTCGCGCGTCGCGGATTCGATCGACGAGCCGTGCAGTCGTGGCGAGCTACTGGCTTGCGCGCACCGGCTTTTTCTTGCAATCGCGATAATCGAGCAGGCGACCCTTACCCACTATCTGAGCCTGGTGAAGGAGCAGCTGAACGAGCGGGAGCAACGTCTGAGGGCCTTCAATCGCGCGCTCAGTCACGAGCTGAGAAATCTCATCGGTACGATCGGTGGCGCAGCGGAGATCCTCGAGATGGAGGACACCTCGGAAGAACAGCAGCGAACGATGGTCTCCATCGTCGTGCGCAATGCCGCTAACATGAGGGTGGCTCTGGAGAACCTGGTGGAGCTTTCGCGTCTCGACGACGATGCCCGCCGGTCGCGGCACATTTCCCTTGCAAAAGCGGCGGCTGAAGTTGCGCGACAGCTGCGCGAGACGGCGCGGAGCCGCGACGTCGAGATCAGGCTCTCCGGGGACCTGCCGAAGGTAGATGTCAGCGCCGCGGCGTTCGAGCTATGCCTCTCAAATCTGTTGGCTAATGCCATCAAATACTCCGATCCGCGAAAAGAGAAGCGATGGGTCGAGATTCGCGCCGCGGTAACGTCACCGGCCGACACGCTCGAGTCCGAGACGGTGGTCGAAGTACGCGACAACGGCCTGGGGGTTCCCGAGGCCAAGCGATCCCGGCTGTTCGAACGCGGTTTTCGCGCTCACGAGGAAACGCAAAGTGGCATCGACGGCACCGGGCTTGGTCTCAGCATCGTCAGGGAAACTGTGGCCGCGATGGGTGGCCGTGCGTGGGCCGATTTTCTCGACGAGGGGACTACGTTCTTCTTCTCCATGCCGACGCGACGCGCCGAGGATGAGGCGCAGACCGTTACGACTGCCACGCCATCCGCTACCGGATCGGACGGTCAAAGCGCAGAGGATTTGCCACGTTGAAGCTGTAGTGCCACCATTCCTGGTCGTAATTCAGAAATCCCTGGGCTTCCATCGCGGACTTCAATTTCTGTCGGTTGACCGCCGCTAATCCCGTTGCGTTCGCCGTGTGCGCGGCGGCGGAAAAAGTGTCGAATGGTGTTCCCATCTCGAGCTCCCGGCCGCTGGCGAGGTCGATCAGAGTCAGATCGATTGCGAGCCCGAGATTGTGGCGGGACCGGCTCGCGATGTAGCCGTCCCTGAGCAGATCCGTACGGTGCACGCGCTCGGTCCAATCCACCATTGCCACCGTCGCGCGCACCGGACGATAGGCGTCGAACACTTTTAGACCGAGTCCATGTGGCCGCAGATCGCGCTCTACCCGCGCGAGCGCCGCGGCGGCCTCACGTCTCAGAAATGCGCGATTGGCGAGATAACCCGGGAGGGGGGCGCCGGTAAAATTGTTCGCCGTCGCGTAGCGAAGCTCGACGACAATGGTCGGCTCGAGGAGTTGCACATCGGTGAGAAGAGTATCCGCAACCGCGTCGGGTGCTACCGCCGTCTCGACTGTATTGATGGCCGGTGCTGCGCCTGCACCTGGCTGGCGGATGGTGCTCGTGCCCGCGGAACAAGCGGTCGCCAACAGAATTATCAGGAAGTCTCGGAGCTTTTGCATCCGGAAAGAATAACCCCCGGACGCAATGCTCCACGAGCCATTCCTGCCGCATTCCGACTCGCACATATTGTTGCATGGCAAGCACCGACGCGATCACGCCGTCGTCAATCGCTCGCGCCGCGCCGCGCGGCCATCGCGCCGCGATCTTCGCCAGCTTCCTCGGCTGGACGCTCGACGCTTTCGATTTCTTCATTGTCGTCTTCACGCTGACAGCGATCGCGAAGGAGTTTCACAAGACCGACGCGCAGCTCGCGCTTACGATCACAGTGACGCTGGCGTTCCGCCCCGTCGGGGCATTCGTGTTCGGCCTCATGGCAGACCGCTACGGGCGGAAGCTGCCACTCATGATCGATCTCGTTTTTTTCTCCATCGTCGAGGTGCTCTCCGGATTGGCGCCCAGCTACATGGTGTTCCTCGTTCTCCGCGCGTTATTCGGAATCGGCATGGGCGGTGAGTGGGGAGTCGGCGCGTCACTCGCAATGGAGAAGGCGCCGAGTGGGCGGCGTGGAGTGTTGTCGGGCCTTCTGCAGGAGGGGTACGCAACCGGATACCTGCTCGCGGCCGTGTGCTACTTCTTTGTGTTTCCAAGGTGGGGCTGGCGACCGATGTTCTTTATCGGCGGCCTGCCGGCGCTGCTCGCCGTCTTCGTTCGGTATCGAGTAGAAGAATCGGAGGTCTGGCAGCGCACGCGTCACAAGGACTGGAGCAGCCTCGGGCGAGGCATCGCCTCTCATTGGAAGCTCTTTCTCTACCTGACCCTTCTGATGGCTGGCATGAACCTGGTTTCGCACGGCACTCAGGACATGTATCCGACGTTTCTGCAGCGAGATTGGGGATTCTCGCCGCAGAAGCGGGCCGCGTTGACCGCGTTTTCAATGGTTGGCGCAATCATCGGCGGCATCGGCTTCGGCTACCTCTCCGACCGAATCGGAAGGCGACGATCAATTGTTCTTGCGCTGGTCCTGGCGATCCTGATCATACCGGTGTGGGCTTTCTCTCCCGCGCTCGTCGGGCTCGTCGTCGGAGCGTTCGGCATGCAGTTCATGGTGCAGGGTGCGTGGGGCGTGATTCCAGCTCACATCACGGAATTGTCGCCGGACTCCGTGCGAGGCTTCCTGCCCGGCTTTGCATACCAGTGCGGAGTCCTCATTGCCAGCTCCGTCGCTTACCTCGAGGCGTTGCTTGCGACGCGCATGAGTTACGCGCAATCGATGGCAATCGTGGCGGTGATTGTGTTTTCCGCTGCCGCGGTCATCGCCTGGGCGGGACGCGAAAAACACGCGGTGGAGTTTGGTCGCGCGGCCGATGCCGATCTCGACCACGCGCCGAGCTTCGCGCCCTCAGGTTGATTCGACTTCCTTCGCCTTGGCGGCGAGCCCATCCAGGAGCGCCTGCACGTGCTCGGCGCCCGTGCGGGCGTTCATCATCGTAACTCGCAGCACCGGTCGCCCGTCGAGAACGGTTGCCGTAATCCAGCCCGTTCCCTCCTTGTTGTAGCGGGGCCGGAGGGCGCGGTTCAGCTCGTCGATCCGCGCGAGCTCGTCCGCGGTGCGCCGATCACTTTGAACCTTTTTTGCATAGGGGCCGACGTATCGGAAACACAGAATGTTTGACTCCGGCTCATGAAGGCTCTCGAAATCGGCGCGTTCCTCGATGGCTTCATAGAGGAGGCGCGCAGTGTTGCACAGATGGTCGTAAAGGCGACCGAGACCTTCTGACCCGAATCGCTGCATCACGAACCACAGCTTGAGAACATCAGCTCGGCGCGAGCACTGAAAGCTCCGAATGCCCTGGTCGATGATGCGACTCGACTTCCCCGCGTGAAAGAGATACGGAGCCTGCTGCGCGAACGCGCGCTCCAGATCCGCTTCGTCACGCGTCAGAACCATTCCAGCCGCTAAAGGGAGCAGCATCATCTTATGAGGATCCCACGCGAGTGAGCGAGAGTAAGGCAGCCCGTTGAGCGCGCTCGGTGGGCGCGAAGAGAGTAACGCGCCCGCACCGTGGGCTCCGTCCACGTGCAGCCAGATTCCCCGTTCCTCGCAGATCGGACCGATCACTTCCAGATCATCGAATGATCCGGTCGCGGTTGTGCCCGCGGTAGCGACAACTGCCATTACCTGTTTGCCTTCGTCGCGCAGCCGATCGAGGGCGCCGACGAGAAGATCGACATCGAGCTTGTATTCGCGAGATGGTATGGAGACACCGCGGCGACGTCCGATTCCGAGCTGACCGGTGGCGCGCGTCACCGCGTAGTGTGCGTGTTCTCCGCAGACCACGAACGGAGGGTCGGTCCCCAGACCTTCCTCCCACGCGTTTGGAACAGCGGAATTCCTTGCCGCCAACATCGCCGTGAAGTTGGCCTCGGTGCCGCCCGACGTGAGTGTCCCACCCGCTCCAATTCCGTAGCCCGCTAGCTTGGCCAGCCACCCAACGATCTGATGCTCGATCAGCGTCGCCGTCGGCGACATCTCCCACACCGCTAGCGATTGGTTGAGCGCCCCGATAACGCTCTCCATCCAGACTCCGACTGCCAGCGGCGCCGATGTCTGATGCCCCATGTACATCGGGTGGTAATACTTGTTGGCGTCAGTGAGGACGTCGCGCTCGAGACGCGCGATGATTTCCTCCACCGAGCGTCCGTCGCGCGGGAAAACCTCGTTGAAACGGGTCGCCAGGTCTTCCGCGCTGCGAGGCGTCGAGACTCGTCCGCTCCCGCCGCGGGTGGAAGCGAAGTAGCGCGCTGTCACCGCGGCAAATTGCTCTCCGACTTCGAGAGAAGTATCGCTTTCGAGTTCCGCCAGAATGTCATCGATCATCGGGGGAATTTATCGCCGTCCCACCCCGCACAACGTGAAGGCCGGCTCCGTCTCGGTCCTTCCGTCAATCCAGGAGCCCGTTCTGCCGAACGAAGTCCGCCAGCTCTCCTCTCGACGCCACGCTCAACTTCAGAAAAATGTTGGAGAGATGTGTGCTGACCGTTCGCGCCGAGATCTGGAGCGCTCCGCCGATCTCTTTGTTCGATTTTCTCCTCGCTACCATGCGAGCGATCTCGACCTCGCGGCCCGTCAGGCCCGCAGCTCCGCTCGCGATCGTCTTCGGCGGTGGTCGTACGCCGCGCTGACGCATTTCCTCGCGGGTGCCGCTAAGCTCTTCTCGCGCTCCGAGCCGCGCCAGTACGTCGTGAGCCTTACGCAGTTCGCGTCTCCCCTCTTCGTGCTCGCCCACTTCCCTCAAGGCGCCCGCGAGCCGGCGCCGTACGCGTGCGGCTTGCGGTGGAAACGGGATCGCCTCGAGTAGATCGACCGACGATCGGAGCAGCTCGACAGCCCGACGAGGATCGCCGTCGCGAAACCAGGCGATCAGGCCGTCACACGCGTCCGCATAGGCAAGTCCCAGCCGGTGGTGAAGTCGTCCCGCATCCCGCCTCATGCGCGCGGAGTGGAACGCGGCGCGATCAAAATCGCGTCCCGTGAGTGCCGCTTCACCAACAATCGGCAGCAACCATTGCAGAGACCAGACGACGTATCCGGTGCGATCCGCAATCGCCAGCCCCGCCTCGCCAATGCGAAGCGACTCGGCCGCATTACCCTGGGCGAGATGATAGGATGCGAGTCCCAGATGTGCCGGAACTATCGAAGGAACATCGAGCGCCCGTTCGGGCACGCGATCGGGAGACCCCGCTGACTCGCCGCCGGCGAGGTTCCACGCAAGATCGAAGTACTCCTTCGCTTTCTCGTCAGCACCTCGCCACAAATAAATCAACCCCGACCACACGTACAGGCGGGGCAAGAGAGTGCGCTGGTTCAGATTCTTCGCCAAGCCAATCGTTCGCTCGGCAATCTCGAGGGCCTGGTCCCATTCGCCAACACTGGAAAAGTATTGCGCCGACAACTCCCCCGACCACAGCGGGAGAATTGGCGAGTGCATCTGTTCCGCGAGACGGTCGCTATGGGCGAGGTGCTTCACGATCCCCTGCGCATCTCCCGACAACCCCTCCAGAAGCGCCATTCCCCAGTGCGCCGTCCACTCGAGCATCAGTTGGCGCGCTGCCTCGGCGTGCGCGATCGCCTTTGTTCCGTGGTCGCGTGCGAGCTCGAGGGGACCCGTCCAGGCATAGAGCAGGAGCAGCGCTCTGTGCGCGCGCGAGAGCAGCGCGTCGTTTGCGACTCCGCCGGCTACCGCAGACGCGAGCGCGCTTTCGACCTCGGCCTGTGCCTCTGTAAGCCGTCCGAGATCCTGCAGCACGATGCCCTTTGCGAGGCGCAAACGTACTGTGGTGACAGGATCAGCAAATTCGGTTGCCGCTAGTCCGTTTGCGTAATGCGAGAGGGCGTCAGCATACTTGCCACTCCAATAGCATGCGAGGCCCATGCGGTGCTCGATGTCCGCCAGCGCGGTACGATCACCTCGCGCTGTCGCGTCGTCACGGGCGCGTTCCCATAGCTGCATCGCGGCATCATACTCGCCCAGCCTCTGCCTCGTTCGCGCGAGGGTGGTGAGAATCTCATCGCGGGGCGCGTCGACGATCGTCGGATCCTTGTCTAAATGCTCGAGCGCCGCAGCGAGATAGTTCGCCGCCTCGCGATTCGCATATTTTTCGAGGGCGGCGCGCCCCGCGGCGTGAAGGTACCGCACCGCCTTGCGACCCAGCGACTGCGAATGTGCGCGCGCAAAATGGAGCGCGAGCTCGTCGGCGTGCGCCAGAGCGTAATCTCCATAGAAAACTTCCAATGCCTCCGCGGTCGTCGCGTGCAGCATACGCGCCCGCGCCTGCCCGAGATCGGAGTAGATCACCTGTTGCAGCAACGGATGCGTGAAGTCGTAATGGATTTCGTCCACGTTGCCCGTCTCACGGAGCACGCGCTGCGCGAGCAGCTCGTCAAGCGCGGCAACGACGTCCGGCTCCGGCAGCCCCGAAACCTTGGCGAGCGTTTCGTAAGCAGCCCGCGTGCCGACGACGGCGGTAAGATTCGCGAGCGTCCGCGCGTTGGGCGACAGGCGGTCTACGCGATCCTTCAAGACATCCCTGATCGTATGGGGAAGCTGTAGGGTCTCCATTTCCCACCCGCTCCAGCGTCCATCTTTCTGCGACAGACTGCCCGATTCAACGAGTGACTTGAGCGTCTCCTCGACGAAGAACGGATTACCCCTTGTCCAATCGTAGAGCATCGCCACGAAATGCCGCGTAACGCCTTTGTCTGCGCCGAACATCTCGTGGACGAGATCTTCGACATCGGATATTTCCAGCGGAGCCAGCCTTTGAACGAGGAGGCAATCCAATCGCACTAACGACTGTTCGGTGCTGCGCAACACCGGGTTCGAGTCACGTTCCGCTTCGTTGTAGGTGCCGAGTAGAACTATCCGGTGCCCTTGGATCTGGCGGGCGAGGAAGTGGAGTAGCTCGAGCGATGAAGCGTCAGCCCATTGCAGGTTTTCCAGAACGATGAACACGGGCTGCCTGGCAGCGAGGCGTCCGAGGAATTGTGTAAAGTTCCAGAGAAGTCTCGCTTTCAGCTCGGCGGGATCGGCGCCCGCAGATGCCCGGCCCCTCTCGCCACCTGTCGCGAGACTCGGGAACAGGTACCCAAGATCGGGCGCGCTTCCTCGCGTGAGGACGGAAAGCGTCGCGGGATCCAACTGGCGCACGAGTGGCGACAGCGCATCAGAGAAGAGCGCGTACGGCACTCCTGTCTCGACGGGATACGCGCGGCCCACAGCGACACTCCAACCCTTTTTTGCCGCGCGTTCCGTGATCGCCGCGGCGAGCCGCGTTTTGCCGACGCCGCCCTCGCCAACGATGAAAACCGACCGCCCGAAACCCTTGGCCGCTTCGTCGATCGTTTTCGACAGGAGGGCAATCTCCGCGCTCCGGCCGACGAGCGGCGCCTCATCAGCCCTTGGCATCGTCGGCTAATGTACGAACGTCAGTTTTTCAGAGCCAG
>DASWDV010000257.1:0-6468 GCA_036395075.1 Gemmatimonadaceae bacterium
GCACGTCCACAAAGTGAACTACGGCAACATCCCCAATGCGACCTACTGCCATCCCGAAGTTGCGTCGATCGGAATGACCGAGGCGCAGGTAAAAGAAAAGAAGATCGATTACAAAGTCGGGAAATTTCCCTTCATGGCGAACGGACGCGCGCGGACCTCAGGCGACACGGAAGGCTTTGTCAAAATCATTCGCGATTCCAAGTACGGTGAGATACTCGGCGCGCACATCATCGGTGCCCACGCGACGGAACTGATCCACGAGCTCGCCGTCGCGCGCGAGAACGAGTTCACCGTCGAGGAGGTCGACCTGGCGATTCACGCCCACCCGACCCTCTCCGAAGCCGTCGCCCAGGCCGCCCTCGACTCGCTTGGCAAGGTTCTGGACGCGTGATTTCGGTGATGCACAGTGGCTGAGCGCGAGTTATGGGCGGTGTCCCTCGGCCGATTCGGTTACGGCGAAGCGCTCGAGCTGCAGCGTAACATTGCCCGCGACAGAATCTCGGGCGCCATTCCGCAGGACGTCCTTCTTTTTCTCGAGCACCCACCCGTCGTCACACTCGGACGTGGCACAAAGCAAAAGCACCTCGTCGCCTCGCCGGAATTCCTGCAGAGCAAAGGCGTCGAGCTATTCGAGGTCGAGCGCGGGGGTGATGTCACGTTCCACGGCCCCGGACAGCTCGTTGGATATCCGATCATTGACCTGAAGCGCCACCGTCAGGACCTGCACTGGTACCTGAGAACGATCGAAGCGGCGCTCATCAACACTCTTGCGGACTATGGAATGAAGGCGGAGCGAAAAGCCCCGTATACCGGAGTGTGGACGCAAGGAAAGAAAATCGCATCCATCGGAGTTCATGCCCGCGACTGGGTCACGTGGCATGGATTCGCGCTCAATGTCACAACGGATCTTTCGTATTTCGATCTCATCATTCCGTGCGGCATCGATGGAGTCGTCATGACGTCCATCGCCCGTGAGCTGGGCTCCGAAGAGATCTCGCAGCAGGACGTGAGAGATCGTGTGACCGCGAAGTTTGCTGAGGCCTTCGACCTAACAGCGGTAGTCACTCCGCGTTCCGCGCTCCTCGAAACCGTCGCGTGACTGAGACTCTAAAAATCTACCCGCCGCGGCTACGCCCTGAATCGACCGGGACGCCCCGCGATTTTGCATCGGAGCTGAATCCGCAGCAGGCCGCGGCCGCGACGCACGCTGATGGACCGCTCCTCATCATCGCGGGGGCGGGAACCGGGAAGACTCGAGCTCTCGTATACCGTGTCGCGCACCTCATCGAGCGGGGTGTCGCTGCCGATCGGATTTTGCTTCTCACATTCACGCGACGCGCAGCGCAGGAAATGTTGTCGCGCGCCGAGCGATTGGTCGGGAGCAATAGCAAGAGAGTGCATGGTGGCACATTTCACGCGACCGCGCATCGACTCCTCCGTCGTTACGGCGGCGCAGCCGGCCTCCCCAAGGATTTCACCATCATGGACCAGGGCGACTCGGCTGACCTGATGCAGCTTTCGCGAGCCCAGCTTGGCTACGCCGCGAAGTCGAAGCGCTTTCCGAAAAAAGAGACGCTCCAGTACGTATACTCCCGGCACATCAACACCGGGATCTCCGTCGACGACATCGTGCGGGACGGATATCCGCAGTTCGTTGATTATCTCGAGGACTTCGGAAAGATCTACGGCGACTACACACGTCGAAAGCAGGAACGGAACCTTGTCGACTACGATGATCTGCTGCTCTTCTGGGCGTTGCTGCTCGAAGCGTCTCCGGAGCTGGGCCAGAAGATTTCCGGGTTATACGACCACATCCTCGTCGACGAATATCAGGACACGAACGTGCTCCAGGCGCGAATACTCCGCGGGATGTGCAGGTCGCACAGCAACATCACAGTCGTCGGAGACGACGCCCAGAGCATCTACTCCTTCCGCGGCGCCAACTTCAGGAACATCCTCGACTTTCCGAAGCAGTTCGCCGGAGCGACGGTGGTGGCGCTCGAGCAGAACTATCGCTCGACCCAGCCGATTCTGAGCGTAACCAACACGCTGATCTCGCGAGCAGCAGAGCGTTTCACCAAGAATCTCTGGACCGAGAGATCGGGTGGGGAAACGCCGTGGCTGGTCGCCGCTCGCGACGAACAGCAGCAAACCCAGTTCGTCGTCGATCGAATCCTCGAGTTGCACGAAGAGGGAACCGCCCTCGGCGAGATCGCTGTCCTGTTTCGCGCCGGGTATATGTCGGCCGACCTCGAGATCGAGCTGACCAATCGCAAGATCCCGTTCGAGAAGTGGGGCGGCCTCAAGTTTCTCGAGGCGGCGCACGTCAAGGATGTGCTGGCCTTTCTCCGCATTCTCGAGAATCCGCGCGACGAGGTGAGTTGGTATCGTCTTTTGCTGTTGTTACCCGGAATCGGAGACGCCACCGCCCGTGCCGCTATCGACGCGATGGCCGCTGCTGCGTGGGAATCGAACGCCTTTGGCCGCTACAGTCCTCCACCGAGGGCGAAGGCCGCGCATGCGGCGCTCGTCAACCTGCTCGACGGACTGCGATCGGGGCCGGTTGAGGACGAGAAGCAGGTCGCGGCTGACATCGCCCGTGTCCGCCTTCTATACGACAACATCCTGCGCGAGCGCTACGACAAGGTCGAGCCGCGGCTGGCCGATCTCGACCAACTTCAGATCATCGCCGCCGGTTATCCCGACCGCGCCACCTTTCTCTCCGCGCTCGCACTCGAACCGCCGCAGGCCACCCAGGATTTCGCCACTGGAACCCGCGAAGAACAGGACTGTCTGATCCTGAGCACCGCGCATTCCGCGAAGGGAAAGGAGTGGGACGCGGTATTCGTCATCTGGGCCGTCGACGGCTGGTTCCCGTCGGCACGCTGTCTAAATAGCGATGAGGAGACGGAGGAGGAGCGTCGGCTGATGTACGTCGCATTGACTCGCGCCCGCAATCATCTGAGCGTGAGCTATCCACTCAACGCCTACTCGTCGCGACGCGGAGCTGATTACTCGCTCGACCAGCTTTGCCGCTTCATCGATCGCGGAGTTCGCGACAACATGCAGCGAGTCGCGTTGAGCAAGGATAACGCACCCACTCCGGCCGAGGAGCCCAGAAAGGAGCCGCTGCTCGATCTTCGTGCCCTGCTCCGCTCGAGATTCAGCGGGAACTAGAAAAAAGCCCGCAGCAAACAGCCGGCCCGCCGACAGCTCCGGGCAGGTCGTCTTCAGTTGTCGTTGACCTTCGGGCAGGCAGTCTTCAGTTGTCGTTGACCTTGGGGCAGATAGTCTTCAGTTGTCGTTGACCTTCCCCACCCAGTTCCTTAGCGCCGCGAACGGCGCTTTAGGATTCGCCTTGGCCAGTCCAATGATCCGACCGATGGAACGCTTGAGATCGCGTCCCTCCTTCTCGTAAATGAGATCGAAGACGTCGAGGTCGCTCGCATAAACTCGCCGCGCCAACAGTGCCGCGTTGTTCAGAGTCACACGCTCGGCGTATAACGGACTGATGGTCTTGAGCTGCGGCGCGATCTCGCTCACGAGTGCGATCCGAGTACGCCCGTAAACGGTATCGCGCACGGCAATGCGAGCTGACTTGTCTGAAGGATGGGCCGCGTACGCCGAGTCGAGGGAGCGGATCACCCTGGTCCAGAATCTCGCCAGCAGCTTGTCGTCCTCCCATTCGGCATCGAGGCGCGCAGCAGCCGCTTGCTGTCCACGCGATCGAAAGAACGCAGCCGCGCCACGCGCCCCAACGAACATCGCGAAGGATTCGTTGAACGGAGCCTGACCCGACGCGTAAAACGTATTGTGGGTAAGCTCGTGGATGACCGTGTTGGCAAGCGAAAGCGAGTCGCCTTTGAGCGTGGTGTTGAGCAGGGGATCGTTGAAGAATCCCAGAGTGCTGAACGCATCGGATGGCCGCACGTACACATCGAAGCCATCGGCAGCGAGATTCTTCGCATCTTTTCTCGCGGCGGCGAAGTCGAAGTAGCCTTTGTACGGAACGCGTCCAACGATGGGAAACCACCAAGTGTAAGGCTTGAGCGTGTCGCGATAGGCCGCTGACACGACGAGAACTAGCGTGTCGTGATCTAGGCGTGAGTATGTCGTGAAACTGTCCTTGGTTCTTAGCCGAAGGCTGTCTTTTGCGTACTCGCGCGCAGCCAAAACCACCTTCAGCTTCTCGCGTACGTCCTTCGGCGTCCGCGGATCGGCAACGATCTCCGAAATCGGCTGACGCCGGCTCAGAATTTTCGCCTCCTCCCACGCGCCGCGACTGAGGTAACAGGCTGTGGGAGCAGAGATTAGAGCCAAAACAGCGAGAGAAACCGCTATCGCCAGGAATCCGCGTCGCATATTCTTATCATGTGTCTTTCGTCCATCTCCACTGCCATTCCGAATACTCCCTCCTCGACGGCGCAAACCGGATCGACGATCTCATCGGTAGAGCGCTCGAATTCGAACAGCCAGCCCTCGCCATAACCGATCACGGTAACCTGCACGGGGCGTGGGAATTCCAGGAAAAAGCCAAGAAGGCGGGCCTCAAGCCGATCATCGGCATCGAAGCTTATGTCGCGCCAGGCGATAGGCGCGCCCGCGACCGCGTCGGCGGTGATCGGGGCAAACCTTACTATCACCTCGTCCTCCTCGCCCAAAACGCGATCGGGTACAAGAATCTAGTCAAGCTCTCATCGCTCGCCTACACGGAAGGCTTTTACGCCAAGCCGCGCATGGACCGCGAGCTCCTCGCCAAATACAACGAAGGCATCGTCGTCTCGTCCGCCTGCATGGCCGGCGAGATCGCGCACCACCTCCTCTCCGACCAGTACGATCAGGCTCGGGAAGCGGCAGCATGGTACGCAGATGTCTTTCGCGATCGCTACTACCTCGAGGTGCAGGCGCACGACTCGGACAACCAGGCGACGCTCAATCGCCGCGTTTTCCAGTTGGCCGAGGAGCTCAACCTCCCCGTGGTCGCGACCAACGACGCGCACTTCCTCACGCGCGACGATCACGACGCCCACGACGTGCTGCTCTGCATCGGACTCGGCAAGGATTTCTCCGACAACAACCGGATGCGCTACGATGAAGGTCTCTACTTCAAGAGCGCGCCGGAAATCGCCGCAGTCTTCCCCGGACGCAACGATGTGCTAGAGAACACCTTGCGCATTGCGGACGAGACGGCGATCAAGTTCTCCAAGCAGTATCGCGTGCCCTCCTTCCCGCTTCCCGCCGGCTTTGACACCGAGAACGAGCTGCTTATCAGGCTCGCCGAAGAGGGTGCGCACGGACGCTACGGCGCGGAGCTGCCGCCGAACGTCCGCGAGCGCCTCGACTACGAGCTCGGTGTCATTACCAAGACAGGATACGCCGGCTATTTCCTCATCGTTGCTGACTTCATCAGGGCCGCACGCGAGAAAGGGATTCCCGTCGGTCCCGGCCGCGGCTCGGCGGCCGGCTCGATCGTCGCGTATTCACTGAAAATCACGGACGTCGATCCACTTAAGTTCGACCTGCTCTTCGAGCGCTTCCTCAATCCGGAGCGCGTGTCGATGCCCGACATCGACGTCGACTTCTGCTTCGAGCGGCGCGGCGAGGTGATCGAATACGTCAGGCAGAAGTACGGCCGCGATTCCGTCGGTCAGATCATCACCTTCGGGACCTTGAAATCACGGGCGGCCATCAAGGATGTGGGCAGAACTCTCGGCTTCACCCCATCCGAGACGGACTATCTCGCGAAGCTGATCCCCAACCACCCGAACTTTTCGCTCACCGTCAAGGAAGCGATCGAGCGAATTCCCGAGATCCGCGAGTTCTACGTCACGCGGAAAGAGGACGCGCGCGAGGTCAGAGAGCGCAAGGAGCGCTACCGCCAGCTGCTCGATTATGCGATGAAGCTGGAAGGTCTCTCGCGACACGCTGGCGTGCACGCGGCCGGAGTCGTCATCGCGCCGGGCCCGCTCGACGAATACGTGCCCGTCTGTACGCAGGCGTCGAAGGGCGCAGGCTCGGGCAGCGAAGATTCCATCGTGGTCACGCAGTACGACATGAACGCGCTCGAGCACGCGGGCATGCTCAAGATGGACTTCCTCGGACTCACGACACTCACTGTCATCAGCGACGCGCTGCGCGGTATTCGCGAGCGTACCGGATCGGCGCCGGATCTCGATAATCTTCCACTCGATGATCCCGACACCTTCCGCATGCTCCGCGCGGGAAGAACCGTTGGCGTGTTTCAGTTCGAGTCGCCACTCGCTACCGACATGCTGAAGAGCATTCGCGCAGATCGCTTCGACGATCTCGTCGCGTCCAATGCGCTGATGCGTCCGGGGCCACTCGACGCTGGGATGCACCGCGTCTACATGCGGCGCAAGCGCGGCGAGGAGCCGGTCAGATACATGCTCCCCGAGCTGGAGCCGATTCTGGAGAGCACCTACGGCGTCATCACTTATCAAGAGCAAG
>DASWDV010000258.1:0-6449 GCA_036395075.1 Gemmatimonadaceae bacterium
AGAAAGCCGTAGCCGGGGTGGATCGCATCCGCTCCCGTCATCTTCGCCACTTCGATGATTTTTTCCCCGCGTAGGTAGCTCTCTGTCGACGGAGGAGGGCCGATAAGGGCGGCTTCGTCGGCCTCGCGAACGTGCGGTGCGCGCACATCGGCTTCGCTGTAGACGGCGACGGTCTTTATCCCGAGCTCATGGCAAGCGCGTATCACACGCAGAGCGATTTCGCCGCGATTGGCGATCAGTACCTTTCTAAACACAATGACTCATTCGGAAGAGTCTCCACGACTGCCGCGCATCCTGCGTGCAACACTCGCGGAAGATGCGCGGCGAAGGGGACGAAGCCAAGTCGCGGGCAGCAGCATCGATCAGGTTGCCGTCGCCCACCTTGAACCGTAGCGTTGCTTTACGCTGGGATGCTGAGATGCGATTGAAAATAGTTGTGCGAATTTTGGTGCTGTTCGCTCTCCTCACCGCGCAAGCGGTATCGAGCCAACAATTCGATTCCGCGGTCTCCGACATCGTTGCGCCTGGTGTCATTCATCGGAGGCTCGTCGTCGACAGCACGCCATGGCGCATCAACGTTCTCGAAGTAGACCTCAAGCAACCCGGATTGAGCATCCGCGCGGTTCGCGCTCAAGACCGTTTCAGGGGTTTGGAGACGGTTCGATCCATGGCTGACAGATTTGCCGGGCCCGGGCGGGCCGTCGCCGCCATCAATGGCGACTTTTTCAACATCAAGACCGGAGAGAGCGAGAACAACGAGATAATCGAAGGCAGTCTCATCAAGGGAGAGACAATCACCGACTCCCCCTACGATACCTTCGACACTGTTCATTCCCAGTTCGGCGTCGGCTGGGATAATCGTCCGGTCATCGAGCGCTTTGTTTTTGTTGGCAGTGTCCGAGCTACCGGGAATCGCGGGCATCGACTCGACGCCTTGAACTATCTGCCTCACGGGAGCTCGCTCGTACTGTACACCGCCACTTTCGGCGATTCCGCCGCTGCTGATTCGAGTGGCGTTCCTCGAGTCGCGCTTCGGCTCCGGCGACTCGGTGGTTCGGGCGACACCCTTCTGTTCGCGGTCGTGGGTCGCCCCGACTCGACGCCGGTTTCGCTCGCGCAAGCTGCACTCGTCGCAACAGGAAGCCGGCGCGCGGAGCTCGCTCGCTTCCGACCGGGGAACAAGCTGCGCGTCGTCTTCGGCCTCGCCCCAGCGCACCGCAGGTTGCGAACCCTGATTGGCGGGTGGCCAAGGCTCCTCATGCACGGGAAAAGCGTGGCGAACGCCGCTGATCCGCTCGAAGGAACATTCCCACGCTTTTCTGCAACGCGTCACCCGCGGACCGCCGTCGGATTTTCTCGCGACAGCTCGCATCTCTTTCTCGTTGCGGTGGATGGACGACGGGAATCGGGAGTTGGGATGTCTTTGATTGAGCTCGCACGCCTGATGTCGACGCTCGGCGCGTACGAGGCAATCAACCTCGATGGCGGCGGGTCGACGACGATGGTCGTCAATCGAGAGGTCGTGAATTCGCCATCAGACAAAACCGGCGAACGGCCGGTCGGAAGCGCGTTACTGGTCGTGGTCGAACAGTAGCCGCTTATGGTCAAAGCGGAATGTTGCCGTGCTTCTTGGGCGGATTCTTGTCGCGCTTGGTCTGCAGCGTTTCGAGAGCGTCGATGAGAGCAGGCCTGGTGTCGCGCGGATCGATGATGTCGTCGAGGTAGCCGCGGCCCGCCGCGATGTAGGGGTGCGCGAATTTCTCGCGGTATTCCTCGATCTTGGCATCAGTGGCCGCGCCCTGATCCTTGCTCTCGAGAATTTCCTTCCTGAACAAGATCTCCACTGCGCCCTTTGGCCCCATCACCGCAATCTCCGCTGTCGGCCAGGCGACGTTGAAATCACCGCGAATGTGCTTCGAGCTCATGACGTCGTACGCTCCACCGTATGCCTTGCGCGTAATCACGGTGAGCTTGGGCACTGTTGCCTCGCAGTAGGCGTAGAGCAGCTTAGCGCCATGTTTGATGATGCCACCGTGCTCCTGGGCGATGCCGGGCAGAAACCCCGGAACGTCCTCGAAGGTGACGATCGGGATGTTGAATGCATCGCAAAAGCGGATGAAGCGGGCGGCCTTGAGCGATGCGTTGATGTCGAGCACTCCGGCGAGCACCGCCGGTTGATTGGCAACCACGCCAACGCTGAATCCGCCAAGGTGCGCAAAGCCACAGATGATGTTTTCCGCGTGCTCGCGCTGGACCTCGTAGAACTCGGCGTCGTCGACCACCCGGGTGATGACTTCGTGCATGTCGTACGGCTTATTGGCATTGTCCGGGACGACGTCGAGCAGCGACTCTTCTCGCCGATCGCGCGGATCAGTACCCGCGCTGCGCGGCGGATCGCCAAGATTGTTCGACGGAATGAAACGAAAGAGATCCCTGATGTGCTGGAGACATTCGGGCTCCGAGTCCGAGGCAAAATGAGCCACACCGGACTTCGCCGCGTGGGTGTCGGCCCCGCCCAGTTCTTCCATCGTGACGTCTTCGTGCGTGACCGTCTTCACTACGTTTGGACCGGTCACGAACATGTACGAGGTGCCGCGCACCATATACGTAAAGTCCGTGATCGCCGGCGAATACACCGCTCCGCCCGCGCACGGACCGAGCACGGCCGAGATTTGTGGAATGACGCCCGATGCGAGCGTATTGCGAAGAAATATCTCGGCGTACCCACCGAGCGAGACAACTCCTTCCTGGATGCGGGCCCCACCGGAGTCATTTAGCCCGATCACTGGCGCGCCGTTTCGCATCGCCAGGTCCATGATCTTCACGATTTTCTCAGCGAACGACTCCGAGAGGGATCCGCCAAAGACGGTGAAGTCCTGCGAGAACACATATACGAGCCGGCCGTCAATCTTGCCGTGTCCCGTTATCACTCCGTCCCCGTAAAACTTCTGGCTCTCGAGGCCGAAATCGGTCGACCGGTGGACCACGAAGCGATCAAGCTCCACGAAGCTGCCTTCGTCGAGCAGGAGCTCCAGCCGCTCACGGGCGGAAAGCTTGCCCTTCTCGTGCTGTGCCTTGAGCCGCGCTTCGCCGCCACCCAACTCGGACTCGCCGCGCCGCCGCTCCAGGAGGTCGAGCTTCTCTCTCATTGTCATTGAAGCGAAAAGCTAACGCTGGGCGTGATGAGCATCTAGCGCCGCTGCGAGCGACGAACGCGAATGGGATAGACTTGTCTCCAATTTCGCGTCAAGAAAACTGTGGCGAGTGCTGCCCATATGTCCCACCTTTGCGACGGCGTTCATTCCACGAAGACAGGAGGCGCACATGTCACTCAATGGCAAGCACGCGCTCGTCACCGGTAGCTCGCGCGGAATCGGCAGGGGCATAGCTCTCAAGTTGGCGGAGAACGGCGTGAAGGTGGCGATCCACTACGTGGTGAACGAGGTGGCGGCCAAGGACACGCTCGCTCAGGTGCGTCACCGTGGAGGCGATGGGTTCATCGTCCAGGCAGACGTAACGAAGCCCGAGCAGATTAAGTCCATGTTCAAGAAAGTTGCGGACGAGTTCGGGTCGCTCGACATCTTCGTTAGCAATGCGCGACCCGAGGCCGCTGCGTTCTTCCAGGCGCCGATGGATATCACCCTCGAGCAGTGGGACGCTGCCTTCGATTCCCAGGCGAAGGCGTTTTTGATCGGCGTTCGCGAAGCAATCCCTCTAATGAAGAAGGGTGGAAAGATCCTCGCGATCACTTACGCCGAAGGTAGCCGCACAGGCGGCCTGCAGCCGTGGGTGGGGATGGGATCCGCGAAGGCCGCGCTCGAATCGCTGGTCCGGTACTTTGGTGTCGCTCTCGCCAAGCGCGGCATCACGGTCAACGCCATTAGTCCGGGATGGACTGAGGACAGCGTCCTCAACTCGCTGCCGCAGCAGGTTCAGGACTTGATTACCAACTGGCATGTTCGGGGATGGACGCCGATGGGGCGTCTAGGAACGCCGGCCGATGTCGCGGGCGTGGTGGGCTTGTTCTGTTCGGAGGACGCTGACTGGATCACCGGACAGGTTATCTACGCCGACGGAGGGGCTTCACTCATGAACCCCGAGGTCCCGACCGAAATACAGATAGGGTAGTCGAAACGAACGGGTCGGCTGTCGGCGCGCGTAGTGCTATTTTTTTATCCAGCAGTACACGTTGCATCCAGCTCACCCGTCCGAATTGACTCAACCACGAAGAAGAGCCCGAAAACCTCGTAAGCGGGCGCGACGGCCTGCGCACCAGCACACCTCGTTGCCGACGAGTCGCAACGCGTACATGGATACGCGCCAATGGCTGCTCGACCGGCATGGGCCCGTTTGCGCCTACTGCGAGCGTCGCGTCGGCGCGAAGGCAATCACGATGGATCACGTTACGCCGCGCAAGGGGAAGACGGCCTACGATCGCCGCGACAATCTCGTGCTCGCGTGTCCGGCGTGTAATGCGCTCAAGGCGGACCAACCTTTCCTTGCGTTCCTGCTAGGGCGTCGGGCCCGCGCCGCGAGCCTTTTGCGATACGGCGGTCATTTGAGCCCGATGCTGCTCGATTTGGCGAAGGAGATTGCGGGACCCGAGGCAGCGGCGCGCGCAGCCCGTCTCGCCGATCCCGACTACCCGTACCTGGACTAGGATCCGGTCGGATCCAGTTCCCCAGTCGGCGCGGTCTCGGCCGCGGCTGGTTCCTGGGGCGGCTCTTCGTTGGTCACCAGCGAGATCGGCTCTTCGACTTTCTTGGGACCGCTTGCGGGAGACCGGCGCGTCTTCGACTTGAGTCTCGCTCTGAGGAAGGCCAGGACATCCATCTCGTGCTGGCGGAGCGTCGGCCCTTTCGACTTGCGCTTGTTCCATTTCCGTTCCGGCATCGGCGGCAGAACGGATCCGTCGAGATAGGCTTCGATCAACGCCGGATGGATGTAGTACTTGCGACAGACGCTGCGGGTATTGCCAAGCCTCTTCGCCGTCATGTCGACAGCGGCAACGATATTCCGCTCGGCTTCGCGCTTTGTCCTGGCGGGGCCTGTGTTACGCAGCGCGTCGGCCGCGAGCATCGTACCGGCCCACGTGCGGAAATCTTTCGCGGTAACGTCGCGTCCGGTGATCTCCTGGAGGTAGGCGTTCACATCTTCGGCGTCGACTTCCTGCCGCCTGCCGTCGTCGTCCAGATATTTGAACAGCTCTTCGCCGCGCAGCTCCTGACAACGCTGGACGATGCGCGCGATACGCTTGTCGGTTACCGATACGGCATGCTGAATCCCACTTTTCCCGCGAAACTCGAATCGCAGCTCCGACCCGACGACCGCGACATGCCGGCGGCGTAGCGTGGTCAGACCGAACGATTTGTTGGATTTGCGATACTCGTCGGACCCGATTCGAATCAGAGTCGTCTCCAACAGCCACACAACCGTCGCCATGATCTTGTCGCGCGCGAGACCCGGCAACGCGATATCCGACTCCACGCGCTCGCGAATCTTCCACAACACGTCACTCAGCTCGAACATCCGCTCGAACTTTGTGCCGTCGCGGTGTTGCCGAAAATGCGGGTGGTAGCGGTATTGCTTGCGGCCGCGGCCGTCACGCGCGGTCACCTGCAGATGACCGTCCTCGTGCGGACAGATCCATACATCCGTCCACGCTGGCGGAATAACGAGTGACCGGAAACGTCGCAGCGCAACGCGCTCGCGGATGACCTGCCCATCGGGACCGAGGTACGTGAAGCCGCGCCCGTGGCGGTGACGGCGGATTCCCGGCATCGCATCGGTTACGTAACGGAGACCCGCTGCTGCGGCGGACCCCATGTATTCACGAGAGACAGACTGTCCCAGCTTTCCTCCGGCGGTTGGACGCACGTTTTACACGCTTCAGGGCGTACTGCTGAGGCGGGGCGTCGTGTATGGACGAGAGGAGAGGGCGGCGGCAACTTTGGAACGCGTCCTTTGGGCCTACAGGAGGCCAAATGCCCGGCACGAAACACGAGATCCGGTTCCCCGGCGAATCACAAACTTATCGTTCAGCTCGCGACGCGCTGCTCGACGCGGAGATCGACCTGAGGCGGAAAATCGAATCCGTTGCCGAGCAGCGAAGAAGTCTTCCGTTGGGGGGTGAGATTCCTGAGGATTACGCCTTCGAGGAGCTGGTGAGCGTCAACGGCGCGCCAAGAAAACGGAAAGTGAAGCTGTCCGACCTTTTCGCGAACGGAAAGGACACGCTGATTCTCTACAGCTTCATGTATGGACCCGAGATGGAGCGACCTTGCCCCTCCTGCACCTCGATTCTGGACAGTCTCGATGGGGAAGCTCCGCACGTCGTCCAGCGCGTGAGCCTCGCGGTGGTGGCTAGGTCTCCAATCGGCCGCATTCTGGAGTTCGCGAAGGAGAGGGACTGGCGCAATCTGCGTCTGCTTTCGTCGGTTGGCACGACC
>DASWDV010000259.1:0-17653 GCA_036395075.1 Gemmatimonadaceae bacterium
CTTCTCGATCCGGCGCTGCCGATCATTGCCGGCAGCGAGGTGAACGACAATCCGTTCGCGCCGGTTTCCAAATACGGCAAGAACCTTGTCAACGAGGCCGGAGACGACACGCCTATTACGTGGCTCAATCCCGACCAGCGATACGTCGAGAAGCTCGCGACGCCCGACGTAACAGTTGCCGACATCATCGGCGATCTCGATCCGATCAAGGCTGCGCGCGGTGGCCATATCCTCGGCGACGAGCTGACGATGCACTACGGCATGCTGCCGAGGGCGAATCGCGGGATCTTCGCTCTGAACGAGCTGCCCGACCTGGCAGGGAAAGTACAGGTCAGCCTGTTCAACATCATGCAGGAGGGCGATGTCCAGATCAAAGGATATCCCGTGC
Organism: Gemmatimonadaceae bacterium; assembly: GCA_036395075.1. Taxonomy (GTDB): domain Bacteria; phylum Gemmatimonadota; class Gemmatimonadetes; order Gemmatimonadales; family Gemmatimonadaceae; genus UBA4720. Next base: position 389 of record DASWDV010000259.1, read on the forward strand.
GCTTGCCGCTCGACGTCATGCTTTGCTTCACCGCCAACCCCGAGGACTATACCGCGCGCGGCAAGATCATCACCCCCCTCAAAGACCGAATTGGCAGTGAGGTCACGACTCACTATCCGGAGAGCGTCGAGCTCGGCATCGCGATTACGAATCAGGAAGCCTGGACGGCTCGCGGCGCGGGCAAGGTTCGCGTCCCCGATTTCATCGCCGAGGTGATCGAGCGTGTCGCCTTCGAGGCACGGAACGACAAGCGAATCGATAAGCGGTCGGGCGTGTCACAGCGCATGCCGATCAGCGTCCTCGAGAACGTCGTGTCGAACGCGGAGCGCCGCGCGATTCAGACCGGAGAGCGTGACATCGTTCCGCGAATCGCCGACATCTACGCTGCGCTGCCCGCGATCACCGGAAAAATCGAGCTCGAATACGAGGGCGAGCTCGTAGGTGGCCACAACATCGCGCGCGAGCTGATTCGCCGCGCCGCCGATGCGACGTACCAGGACCGCGCCGGTGGAGTGAACACCGACGAGATCATCATGTGGTTCGACGTCGGCGGAGCGCTGCAGGTAACCGACGACGTGCGGGTCGAGGCGGTGGTCGAAGGCTTCGGCAGCGTCCCGGGACTCATGCAGGTGGTGAATACCGCTGGTCTCGCACGAATGGATGATCTTCCGGTCGTGGCCGCCGGGTGTGAGCTCGTGCTCGAGTCGCTTGTCGCGCGCAAGAAGATCACGCGGTCCGATGCGGGAACTTACGGCAGGGCAGTAGAAGAAAAGCGCCGCCGTCCCTATCAGGATTGATCATTGGCGATCCTCACGGTCTCGCGGCTTTACGGGTCGGGAGGCTCCGAGGTCGCCGATCTCGTCGCAAAGAAACTCGGGTGGGCCCTCCTCGATAACGCGGTGGTCGACGCGGTGGCAGCACGAATGGGGCTAAGCGTTGCCGAAGTCCGTGATCGTGAAGAGAGAGTTCCTTCGCTTGTCGAGCGCCTCACATCGGCGATGGCGATGGGTTCGCAGGAGTGGATGTCGCCACTCGCCGACGCCAAACGCCCAACCGACGAGCAGCTGATAGAAGTCACCAGGCACATCATCGACGAGGCAATCGCTCGCGGTCCGCTGGTGGTAGTCGGCCGAGGAACGCAGGAAATGCTGGCCGAGCGCGAAGACACTCTTCACGTATTCTGTTACGCGCCGCGAAAAGCGCTGATTGCGCGCACGATGCAGCGTGAGAGCATGAGCGCCGAAGAAGCAGCACGGCTGGTGGACGAGACCAACAGGCAACGCGATCAGTGGGTGCGACTGCACTGGGAACGCGATCGGCGTGCGCACGAGAATTACGATCTCAGCGTGAACACCGAAAGGCTGGGGATCCAGGGTGCCGCGGACCTGATCGTCGCCGCCGCGAGAATCCGCTTCGGCCAACTGGGTTAGAGAAGGAACCGCAACCGAAGACCCGACTCTCTACTTAACTACAACTGAAGACTACCAGCGAGGGGCCTTCGGCGGGCCGGCTGGCAGCGTCGAGCCGGCTCGAAGCTGCGAGCTGGTCCGCCCAAAGCTCTTGGCTGGTAGTCTTCAGTTGTAGTTTACGCGATTACAATCGCGCTCGTCCTTGGGATGTGCAGAGCGTAGAGAGGGCCTTCGATGGCCGGATCACCAGTGGATTTCCGCGGAGCCGAGTTGCGCTTAGCTCCCGCCTGCCAGATCGGCTGTCGTGGAAGGATGCATTTCTCTTTCCGATCGGGACACCAGAGGGACGCAGGGACGTCCTCATTGGCGGGCTGGCGATAATTTTTCTCCTGCCGGTTGGCTGGATGCTCAACCTCGGCGCGCGTCTCGACGTCGTGCAACGGCTCTACCAAAACGACAAACCATTTTTTCGCGGCTTTCGTCCCTGGCGAAGAACACTTGCGCGAGGGTGTGTCTCCGCGGCAACGATTTTTTGCTACTTGCTGCCCTCCCTTGCCCTCGCGATGTTCGCCCTGGTTGGCTACCGCGACCAGTGGCGGCGATCGGTGGTCGCGATGGCGGTAGTCGCCGCGCTTGCTGCGTTTGTCCTCGGCGTATTCACGCTTCCTGGATGCATGACGGTCTATGCGTGCGAGGGAGATCCGTCGGTGCTGCGTCGGCCCCTCCAGGCATTCCGGCGCGCGTTCGAGCACCGACACTTGTACTTCAAAGCGTGGCGCATCTCGCTTTCAGCAGTCGCCCTTTCATTTCTCGGGCTCTTGGCGCTGGGCATCGGATTCATATTCGCCTCCGTCTGGTCATGGGAGGTGGTTGGCTACGCATTCACTGTTGCCATGTACGGGAATCTTGAACGGAAGTCCCTATGAGCGCGCAAAAGATGCTGAAGTATCTCGTCACGTTCATCGGAGCATACCATCTGGTGATCGGCGTGGGGCTGATGTTCTCGCCGGCGTTCCAGCGATTCGCGGTCCACGCGTACGGCGCGTCATTCGACTGGAACGTTCGCGACGTCTACTACATTCGGATCATCGGCAGCTTCGTCGTCGTCCTCGGCTCGATGGCGTTGGCGGCGAGCCGGGATCCGCTCCGCTACTGGCCGTTCGTAATGTGTTACGTGGAATTTTTTGTGCTCCGCGATATAAGCCGGCATCTCTTTTCGCACGAGCTTTACGAAGGTTTTGCCGTGACTCCGTGGATGAATGTTCTGACTTCAGTGGTATTCGCAGCACAAGCGCTCGCTTTGGTCGCGCTGCTATGGCTGGCCCGGCGAGAAGCGGCTTAGCCGGGCTCGCCTTTCTTCGGCGCCCGCTTCGCTGCACCGGTCCGTTCGGCCGGTCGCTTCGAGCCGGTTTGCTGACCGCTCGCGCGTTTCTCACCCACATGCAATCGGACATTGGGACCGGCGCTCGCTCCACCAACACCATCGCGTCGAGTCGCGCGTTGATCTCCTCCTCTTCTCTGCTCTGCCATCCTGACTCCGTGCGTAATCGGCTGCGATTTCCGCACGTAGCATTCCGCCAGCGCCGTGTTGAGGTTACTCGCCCCCAGCGCCTTGGCCTGCGTAATGCGATTGCATTTTTGTGACTCTCGCAATTGGTGTCAGACAATGCCTCTGCAGTACGAAAACCTCGATCCCACGACGCGCCGCTATGCGCTCGCCGAGCTCGACCACGATTTGTCGACGGTCGCGTTCCACGCTTCTGAACGATTGCGTCCCGAGGCGGTGGCGGAATATCAGCGTCTCCTCCGCGAAGCGCTTCGCTACTACGACGATCGATGGCTCGAAGAACACGCGTCGGATCTCCTCATCGAAAGTGAATCTCGGCGAACGCGGAGCGGTGGCACGACCACGGCCAGAGTTCCGCAGATGGCCGCGCGCATGCTCGCCGAGGGAGACTTCAATCGTTACTACATGCGCGGCGTCGCGCTGCGCGCAATGGAAGAGGGACGTCAGATTCTTGAAGTTTATCGCGCGCGTCTCTCGCTCGAGCCGCGACCAGAGTCAGCGGAAGTGGAAGGCCGGCGCCTCCCTGCGGGTGAGATACTCGATCACTTGCGCGGACCACTCAGTGCTGACCCTGGTGTCGCACCACTGGGCCGCACGAATTCAGGATTGAGCGTACGGCTGGTGTAGAACGCTGTCACGGGCGAGTCGAAGCGATCTGGATCAAGCGCGCCCACCGTGGTCCGATGGACGCGGTCCGCGAAGCCGTGTTGATCGAGAATCAGGGCCTTGCTGACAACGCCGATCGAAGTCGGCGACGGCAGGTCACCTTGATCGAGCTCGAAGCATGGAACGAGATGATGAGTGAGCTCGGTGGAAGCGCCGATCCATCGTCTCGTCGAGCCAACGTGTTGGTGAGCGGCGTGAGTCTCGCCCACACCGGGGGACGCTCTCTACGAATCGGCGAGGCGCGAATTCTCGTCGGTGGTGAGGTGAAGCCATGCGAGCGCATGGAAGAAGTTCTGCCAGGCCTGCGGACTGCGATGGCGCCGGACTGGCGCGGCGGGGTCTTCGGCCAGGTCTCAACCGGCGGAGTGATTCGCGTTGGCGACGCCGTCGAGTGGGAGCGCGGCGAAGAGACGTCCGACCGCTCTCCCTCACCGACATAACAGAGCGGTGATCGCCTCACCTCGTGGACAGCGATTCAGTCGGTCAGCGAGGGATTCGTCGCCCAGATAGTGGTATCGGTGATGAATCCGTGATCCTCGAGCTCGAGCATGCTCACAATCAGCTGACCGATGTCAGACGCGTTGAGCTTCGTCTGATTCTGCGGCGCCACCGGCTTGGACTGCTCGGCGCCGAAGCTCGTTTGGACTTCGCTCGGATTCACCTGCATCACGCGGACGTTGTGCTGACGTAGCTCCGCCCGCCAGCACTCCGTAAGCGCATTGAGCGCGAATTTGCTGGCGCAGTACGCAGAGCCATTGGCGACGCCGTGCTGTCCGGCCGTCGAAGAGATGTTCACTATGTTGCCGTAGCCGCGGCCGATGAAATGGTGTGCCGACTCCCGCGCGACGAGCATCGCGCCGAGCACGTTGGTTTGCCAGACTCTGAAGAACTCTTCGGCCGTAAGCTCTACGAGCGGACCAAAAGTGCCGAACCCCGCGTTGTTTACGAGAACGTTGTAGTCGTCGTACTCCTTCACGACCGTTTCGACCATCCGCTCGACGTCTTCCTCCTTGCTGACGTCGGCGACGATCGGCAGCGCGCCAAGCTGCTTGGCTGCTGCGTCGAGCATGTCCTGGTGTCGGGCGCAGATAGCGACGCGCGCCCCACGTTCACGTAGCAGCCGCGCCGTCTCGAAACCGATTCCGCAGCTGCCACCGGTGACGAGCACGGCGGCTTTTTTCAGATCCACTGTCTCTCCTTGCTGACCACGGCTTCGCGCACGAGCCGGCCAAAGTCAGCGACGTCTTCTTCGGTAGTGTCGAAAGATGTTATGAGCCGCGCTTCTGTCGTCGCTTCATTCCAGATGTGAAAAGGCCACTGCTCCTGGAGCCTGGTGACCGTGTGGCGTGGCAGAATGGCAAAGACCTCGTTCGCCTCTACCGGCTGAGTGACGGCGACTCCGTTCAGGCCCTCCAGCTCGGCGGCGAGAAGTCGCGCCATTTTGTTGGCGTGCGATGCGCTCCTTCTCCCTAAATCGTTGCTGAGCAGTGCCGTAAACTGTGCGGCGATGAATCGCATCTTCGACGAGAGCTGCATCCCCTGCATCCGCTTGAACTCGAAATCGTCGGCGAGGACCTGCTTGAAGAATACCACGGCCTCACCAGCGACCAATCCGTTCTTGGTCCCTCCGAAGGAAAGCGCATCGACGCCGACATCGCTCGTGATGGCGCGCAGCGGTAGGTCGAGATATGCCCCGGCGTTGAAGATCCGCGCGCCATCCATGTGCAGGAGCAGCGAATGGGTGTGGGCAAAATCGGCAATTACTCGAATCTCCTGCGGGGTGTAGACGGTGCCGTACTCGGTCGCCTGCGTGATCGAGATCGCCCGCGGCTGTACGTGGTGCTCGTTACCGATGTGGTGGAGATGCTCACGAATTCCCGCGACGGTGATTTTTCCGTGCGGGGACGGAACAGTCAGCAGCTTGCACCCGATGTGCTTTTCCGCCGCCCCACACTCCGAGGTGTATACGTGCGCCGTCTCGGCGCAGATTACCGCCTGGTGCGGGCGCACCATGCTTCCCAGACACAGCACGTTCGCCGCCGTCCCGCTGAAGACCAGAAAAACTTCGGCGTCTTCGCCGAGCTCGGCGCGAATCCTTGCTACGGCCTCGTGCGTGTAGGGGTCGTCGCCATAGGACGGCACGTGGCCGACATTCGCCGCTGCCATTGCCGCGAGGACTTCGGGATGGACACCCGCCCAGTTATCGCTGGCAAATGCGCGTCCCGGCTTCTTCTCTTGCCGCATCAGCCTACGATAACGTCACGCTCGCTGCAGCGGCAAGGCGAGGAGAGTCGAGGATCGGCACGTTGGCTAATGAAAGTCGCGGCTGGCGTGAACGAGCTGCTTCACCTCCAGCTCGCTGAACTTCTGCCCGATCACGTTCCTCACGCCGTCATCGCGCTCGAACCTTCCCTGCACCATCACGAAAGTCGAGAATCTCACCACCTCGGAATACTCCTCGACGAGCTTCTTCGAGACGATCACGTTGATGAAGCCGAATTCGTCTTCCATCAGCAGGAACACCGTCCCTTTGGCGCTCTGCGGCTGCTGCCGTATCGTTACCAGGCCCGCCGTGGCGATTCGCTCGCCACCTTTGAGCTTCTCCAGCTCACGCGAGTCGAGCACTCCCTCTTTGCGCAGCTTCTCACGTAAATGCTCCATGGGATGGCCGCTGACGCTGATGCCGACCGAGAAGTAGTCGAGGAAGATCAGCTCGTCACGCGTCAGAGGACGTGGATTGTAAGACGCCTGCCGCGCGGGGGCCAGCGGCAGGCTGTCACCAACGGCGCGCATTGCAACCCACGCCGCGCGCCGACGATCCGGCTCCCAGCAGCCGAACGCTCCCGCGCGCGCCAGCTGCAGGGCATCTGGCCTCTTTAGTTTTGCGCGCTGTACGACATCATCGATCGATGTGAAGCGATCCCATCCCCTTGCCGCCTTGAGCGCATCGAGAGATTTCTCGCCGAGTCCGCGGATGTGCCGCCATCCGATCCTCAGCGCGGGCCGGTCCGGATTCTCTGTTGGCTCAGTGGTGCACTCCCAATCGCCGTCGCGCATGCAAGGCGCGAGAACCTTGAGCCCATGACGCCGCGCGTCATGGATCAGGGTCGACGGCGGATAGAATCCCATCGGCCACGAATTCAGCAATCCCGCGTAGAATTCCGCCGTGTAATGTGCCTTCAGATATCCGGTCGCATACGCTATCAAAGCGAAGCTCCACGCGTGCGACTCCGGAAATCCATAGTTGGCGAAGCTCTTGAGATCTTCCGCGATCTGCGCCGCGACATCTTCCTTTACTCCACGCTCGATCATCCGCATGCGCAGTCGGTCGAGAACGCCATGCAGTCGCTCCACCTTTCGGATGTGTCCCATCGTGCGTCTGAGCTCGTCTGCCTGCGCCGCCGAATAGCCGCCGAGAGTCATGGCGATCGCCATCGCCTGCTCCTGAAAGATGGGAATTCCCTGAGTGCGCTTGAGAATCGGCTCCAGATCCGGGTGCAGGTACGTCACCGGCTCGAGTCCGCGGCGCCGGGCGGTGTAGGGATGTACGAACTTCGCCTGGATCGGACCGGGACGAATGAGCGCCACCTGCACCACGATGTCGTACAATCGATCTGGCTTGGTATGTAGCACAGAAGCGATCTGCGCCCTGCTCTCGATCTGGAAGGTGCCGATCGTCTCGCCGTGCGCGATCAGATCGTAAGTCGCTTCGTCGTCGGGAGGCAGCTTGTACATCTCGGGCCGCGTCCCGGTGCGCGCCTCGATCATGTCGAACGCGCGTCTCACCAGCGACAGCGCGCCGAGTCCGAGGAAATCGAACTTCGGCACGCCGACGGCATCGAGATCGTCCTTGTCGAACTGGATGATCGTGCGACCCATCGTCGTGTGCTCGACCGGCAGGTAATCGCCGAGGAGAGCGGACGACAACACGAATCCACCGACGTGCGTCGCGCGCAGACGCGGCACACCCTCGAAGGCCGCCATCGCCGCGAGCATTGCCCTGCCGCGCGCGTTGTCCAGATCGATCCCCAGCTTGGGCGCGAGTAACTCCTCTACATACTTCGCTCCCTCGGCAGGATCGCTCCAATGGATTCTCTTGGAGATATTGGTCGCCATCTCGACCGGATATCCGAACGCGCGCATGGAGTCCCGAACCGCATTCGGTCCGCGATAGGTCTGCACGATGCACGTGATCGCCGCCTTGGCGCGATTGTATTTGTCGTAGACGTAATCGAGCACTTCCTCGCGTCGATCGTGCTCGATGTCGACGTCGATGTCGGGCGCCTCAGTCTGGCCATCGACGCGGATCTCCGACAGAAAACGCTCGAATAAGAGACCGTGGCGCACCGGATCGACGGCGGTGATCGCGAGGCAATACGCCACCGCGGAGTTCGCGGCGCTCCCGCGCCCCTGGCAGAGAATTCCCTTTTGCCGGGCAAAGTGCACTGCGTCCCACATCACCAGAAAGAATCCGGCGAAGCCAAGATTCCCGATTACGCGCAGCTCGTGCTCGAGCTGCGCCTTCTGCTTGTCGTCGATCTCACCCCATCGCTCTCGCGCGCCTTCGTAGACTTTCTCCTTGAGGAAATTGTCGTCGTTGTAGCCAGAGGGAACCGGAAACTGCGGCAGCGGCGGCCTAACCCAGGCGAGACTGAAATCGCATTCGGACGCGATTCGCTCGCTCTCTTCGAGCCCCGCTTCACGGCCCCTCCATCGCTCCGCCATTTCTTCCGGCGAAGCGAGACGCCACTCGCCATTCGGATGCAGCAGTCCGCGCGCAAGCGCATCGTCTATGGTAGTGTCGTAGCGCAACGCGGTAAGCACGTCGTGCACGAGCCGGCTATCGTTGTCGATGTAGCGAGGCTCGTGGCAAATCACCCACGGCACTTTCTGACGCTCCGCGAGCTCGATCAGCGCCGCGGCCAGTGACGATTCGTTGCCGCTCGTGTGATGCAGCTGCACTTCGACCGCGAGTCTCTCGCCGAATACCTCCCGCCACTGGCAGAGGGTGCGCTCCGCCCCCTTGAAATCACCAGCGCGTAGACTGGATGCGACCGGTCCGGACGCCGGACCGGTCAGCACCTGCAGTCCCTCGCTCCGCTCCGCTACCTGCTTCCACGCGATCCGCGGTCGACCGCGCGTTTTTTTCCCATCACCCTTCTTCCACGTCGTGAGCTCACCGACGCGCGACCTCGTGACGAGAGAGGCCAGGTTGTTGAATCCTTCCTTGCTGCGCGCCAGAAAAGCGGCTGGACATCCATCGATGTTGAGCTCGGTACCGACGATGGGCCGCAGGTTCTGCCGGCGTGCCTCCAATCCGAAGCGGACTATCCCGCCCAAATCAGCAGTGTCGGTGATTCCGATTGCGCCATAGCCAAGCGATGCTGCGCGGATTACGAGTGCCTCCGGGGACACACCGCCATCGCCGAAGGAGAAGGCTGTGTGGGCTCTGAGCTCGACAAATCCCATAGCTCAAGACTATACCCGAACATAGCCCGAAACAAGAGGGGAAAAGATAGACCGGATTGCGCGTCTCATGGCCAAACCGGGGCGCGCGACGTGCGACTACCCTTGCCCATGCCGAGTCCGAAGAGACTCTCGCTTACGGCAGCCGCCTTCATGTTGATAGCATGCCGAGACGCTTCGCTCGGACCGAAAGCGGATGAGCTCGCCAAGGTATCGCCGGAAATGTTCTCGCACGCCGACCCCGCCGTCGCCGACGACGCGAAATGCCTCGGCACAGATGGGATCCTGGTCACCGCGATCGGTGTAGGTCCCGTGCAAATCGGTCGCCGCCTCCGCGTCCTCCGCCAGCGTTGCGAAATCGCTTACGTAAAAGTCCCAGGCTCAGTCGCGATCAAGGGCCCAGTGCTCGGAGTATCAGTAGGTGGCGGACTGATTCTCTTCACTGTCGCGGGGCCGGATAGCGCCGTCGAATCGTTGGGAACTTCCAGTCCCGCGTTTCGCACCAGCACAGGCATCGGGGTAGGAACCGGCGCGAGAAACCTCAGGCCGACTAAGGGAAGCCTTTGTTTCAAGCGGAACTCGGTTCAAATCGTTGAGATTTTCGTCTCGAGACAAACGCTGAGGTGCTAGTGACGCCTCTTGGGGCCAAATGTTGAGTCCGCCGACTGGAAATGGGCAAGACACGCAGAAGCGGGTCAGAGTGACTAAAATTCATCGACAATTCACGTCCGAATTCCCCACCTCATAAATGGCAACTAGAGTCTCTCCAGTCCGTTCCAATGGGAACGGTTATCAACCTTCTTATATCCCCGCCGCGATTGCGGCGGCGCTCGTATTCGTCCTCTATCTCCTGACGCTCGCGCCTTCGGTCGCAATGTGGGATACGGGCGAGTACATGGCCGCGGTGAAGGTGCTCGGCATTCCGCATCCGCCTGGAAACCCTTTTTTCGTCTTGCTCGGACACGCATTCGCGTCGCTCCCGATACCGGTCTCCTACGCCGCCAGGATCAACCTCATGGCGGCGGTCGCCAGTGCTTGCTCCGCCGGACTCTGGTTCCTGATTACGGAACGGATCGTTGCGCGATGGATTGTCGAAAAGTGGCAGCGGATCGTCGTGGCGGGCGTCGCGACCCTGATCGGCGCGACGGCTTTCACGGTCTGGAACCAATCGGTAGTAAACGAAAAGGTCTACACGATTTCGCTCCTGTTTTTCACGATCGTGTCATGGATCGTGATCGAGTGGATCGAAGAGCCCGATTCTCCTCGCGCGGATCGTCTGATCGTTCTCGTTTGCTTTCTGCTCGGGCTCGGCTACTCGAATCACCCCGCTGGATTTCTTCCCCTTCCCGCCGCGGGCGTTGCCCTTCTCATGGTTCGCTGGCGGACGCTGCTCCGCTGGAAACTGGTGCTGGCCTCACTCGGCGCGCTGATTCTTGGGCTGACGCCGTTCATAGCGGAGCCAGTGCGTGCCGCGTATTTCCCCGGGATCAACGAAGGTGCGCCGACCGCGTGCGAAACGAAGCTCGAAGCGAGCTGCACGTTTACCAAGCTGACGAAGGACCGGTTGATGGCGAACATCAACCGCGAACAATACGGTGAAAAGCTCGAGCGCGGCGCGCCGTATTCGGCACAGGTGGGAATGTGGTGGCTGTATTTCAAGTGGCAGTGGCTTCGCGACTCGCATCAGACGATGCCGGGACTTCAGTTCGTGATGGCGTTCCTGTTCCTCGGCTTGGGATTGCTCGGCGGGTACGTGCATTGGGATCGAGACCGGAAAACTTTCTGGTATTTCGGTCCCCTGATGTTCACGATGACGCTCGCGCTCATCTACTATCTCAACTTCAAATACGGTTGGTCGCAGGACCCCGATCTCAGTAATACGGTTCAGCGCGAGGTGCGTGACCGGGATTACTTCTACATCTGGAGCTATTCCGCCTGGGGAGTTTGGGCGGCGATCGGCTTGAGCTTCCTGTGGGAGCAGCTCGCGCTGGTGATCGGTGGCGAAGGCCGGGCGGTCGCTAGAGCATCGGAACGACCGGCCGGAAAAACGCAGCGTACGGTGCCTGTTTCCGTTTGGCCCAGCCGCCGAAGCTTCATGCTTGCCGCCCCGATCCTTCTCATCGCCCTCATCCCGCTCGTCGCGAATTGGAAGTTCGCCTCGCGAGCCGGCAATTATTTCACACAACAGTGGTCGCACGACTATCTCAATTCGCTCGAGCCCTATGCCGTGGTCATCACGAATGGGGACAACGACACGTTTCCGCTCTGGTACGCGCAGGAAGTTGAGGGAGTGCGACGCGACGTGACTGTCGCTGTCACGACCTACCTCGACACCGATTGGTTCGTACGGCAGATGATCCGCCGGCCAATCCAGACCTACGATGCCGCAAACGGCCCGGCCATTTTCCGGAATCAGCAATGGAAGAAGCCATCGGGTCCACCGCTCAAGATGACGTTTGCGGAGGCCGATGCGATCCCGGAGTACATTCAGATCGCTCAGCCACAGATTTTCCGGCAGGGCAACATCACGCTCAACATCGAGCCCGGTTATCTCGTGCGCGACGAGCTGGTGCTCCTGCGCCTGATCAAGGATGCGTTCCCCGAGCGTCCGATTTACCTGTCGACGGGTGGTGGTGGCCACCTTAGCTCCGAGCTACAGCCGTATCTCCTTTCGCAGGGATTCGTCCAGAAGCTCGTGGATCATCCAGTCGTGGATTCCGCTGAAACGCCGCGCATCCTGGGACTGAGCGTTGATTTCGAACGAACCAAGGCGTTGTGGGATCAGGTTTATCACGCTCCCGAAGCGCTGATGAAAGAGGGCGACTGGATCGATCGGGCGTCGTTTGGAATTCCCTACACCTACGCTTTTACCGGAGCAGTTCTCGCCGAAGCTATGAAAGCGCGGGGAGACACGAAGGGAGCCGACACGGTGATGACGAGAGTTAAGGCAATCGCGAAGGCCGCGCGAATCGATTTCCCCGGAGTCTAGCGCGATCCGATCCCGTACCGATTCCAGATATCGACCATCCTGTTTCGCGCGACAGTCGAGTCTTCGGGCAGCAACGCGCGCTGGCCGATGAGAGTCGATATCGCATCATCCACGCGGCTCAGAAAAGCGACGCGATCTGGATAAAGCGAGGCAATGCTCGGTCGCGAATCGCCGGCGGCACGTCGATCGGCTTCGGTCTTTGGCAGCGGAACGAACGTCCCACGAAAGCTGACGAGGCGATCGGCGCCAGCCGCCATTCCAGTCCGCAGGAGCCACGGGTAGTACGTCGCCAGTGGGACTTTTACCTCGACGCTCCGAATTCCTCCCAGCTCGTTGCCGATGCTATCGACGCGCGATACGAATACCGGATAGGGCGCGCCCAGTGAAGGTGGCTCGCGGTCAATAATGCCTCGATTCCAGCGGGGACCGAAATCCATTCGGTAGGGCTGATTGGGAATTCGCGCGACCGGAAGATTTGGAATGGCCGGGAAATGCTGATCGCCCGCGCTTATCAGATTCCCCGATGCGAGCGTCGGATAGATCGAAGGCGGCGGCTCCTTGCCTCTCGTCACCCATTCCATGAGCGAAGCCATCAACGCCCTCAGGGCTAGTCGCTGATCGAGCGGATCGCCGCGATAGGCGCTGGCCCCGGCAATCTTATCCGATTCGGGCGGAGGCCACCCGGCCGGGCTGGAGTGCTGCGCCGACGAAATGACATAGCGTCGCTCTGTTGGAAGAAAACCGACATCCCTTTTCCCGTCGGGCGTGGTGTGAGTGAGCGACGCTGCCCGTCCCCAATATTCGTGTCCGCCATCCACATAGAACACCTTCGTCGTGCTCGAGCCACGCAGATTGTCCCGCAGCGCGGCGCGTAGTCCGGTAACCGGATCGCTCGTCGCGAGACTCGTGAATGGGAAGACATCGGTTGGATAGAAAAACGTCGAATACGGCTGTGCATCGCGCGAGGGCTGGGCGAAGCGATGATTGAAGCTGCCGCGTCCCGCTCCGGCCGTATGGACGAAAAACCCATTAAACGCAACGCGCCCGCGCTCGTCGGCATTGAATCCCTGGTAGAGAAAGTGTCGGATGAATCTTCCCGTTTGGGACACGCCGTAGCCCATCCCGTACTTCACGTGCGTGATAGCCGACGGATCGTATTTGAGATACGACATCATGTCGCGCACCGCCGCCAGACCAGCGCCGACGACAACGGGATCCTTCGCACGATAAACGACCTCGTAGATCTTTCCGGGCTTGAACCCGCTGGCCAGGTACACCGAGCGTGGGTCGGCCGTGATCAACCCGAGCGAGCTGCGTCGGGCAAACTGCCATTCGTTTCTCGGAATGAGCGTGCGCTGTGAGACTGGACCATCGCGAACTGTGAGCACGTTGGCGGGGTCGTCCGGATCCGCCACTGGATAGGCGATCGAAGCGCCAAGCGTGTGGCCGAGCGGCATCGCGTCTATCGGAGTATCGACGGTGAGATCGCTGCGGACGAGTCCCGTGATGGGCCGCGAAAGGGACCCAACTTTCGGCGCCTCGAAATGCAGGCTGCCCTGCCCGGGCGGCACGTCCCATTGCCAGCCGAGCGCAACGATGGTGACGCCGCGCTTCATCAGTAAGGCGTCACCATAGAATTCCGCGGATTGTGGTGACGCGCTGGTCGCGCGACCGAGGTTGAATATGAAGGTGGTGATGCCGCCGCGATTGACGATGTCGATCACGGCAAGATCGGCCGACCGCGCGGAATCCTTGGGGCGAAGCATCACGAACTCGCTCACGGCCTCCACTTCGCCCCTGGAGTTACGCGGTGCGAGACCGAGATCGACGATCTGGGTGTTGGCGGGATTTTTCGGATCGAACGCGAAATAGACGCGGCCGGTGATCCGTTCGTACGCACCCGCGTCTCCAAAAGTGCCCGTAATGTCCGAGCGCGTCAGAATCTCCACTCTGACGACGCGCGCGTCGGCGGGGGTTGCAGCCACCGCAACGCAGAGGATGGAGAGGAGGAGGGTCCGCGCGAGTCTCATCGCGGCTAAATTCGCGCTTAAAACCGAGCCGCGAAAGGACCAGGACTTATTGCTAGTGACTGACAACTGTGAGTTTGCAGTAGCCAGCTAGTCCCACCACCCGTGAAGGTACCACTCATCTTCACGGGCGTCGCGGAACAGCCAGACCATCATCCCATCGTCGGTGACACAGCGGAAATATTCTCGCGCGTACGGCTCGCTCCACTGCCCTCCCGAGACCCGGTCCGGCCCCGCTGCGGAAATGATTTTCATCCACTCCTTGTCCCGGTACTGCACTGGTATCTGATGATCGCGGCGTCGTTTCGTCGTCACGGTGACGCGCCGGGGACCGGGAAGCAGCTGCAACGTGAGACGGGGAGCAGCGGTCGCCTTTACCACTCGTTCCCGCAATTGAATCCGGGCTGAAGCCTGCGCCGGCTCCTGACTGATCCACTCCGTGCGACAGTCGATCAATGGATGCTGCGTGTTACGCGGAGTCACCACCACCGCACCCTGATCATCCAGCAGCTGTGCGATCGTTTCCTCCGCTGCACGAGCCGTCGCAAATCCGCGGTCGAAGATGTCTCCCTGCCGCTCGACTTCTCCAGTAGCCGCTTCCACCCGGATGGTGATACCGACGACCCCGTCGGGAAGAGTGATTCTTTCCAGATGCGTGCGTATCAGCCGCATCCATGCCTTGTGACTCGACGTCGATCGTGCGGGTCGTACCAGATGCTCGAAAGTCTCGCGATTCGCGAGGGAGAAGATCATCGTCATCTCACGCGCGCACTGTCCGCGCGACTGGAGCTCCGTCGTGATGTTTCCGATGAGCGCGTTGATGATGAAGACGAGACGCTCCGGATCCTTGAGCGTGTAATCCACCCAGTCGAGAGAAGCCGACGGCAGCGCCCGTGGCATGCTGGCAAAGATGCGACGCGTGTCGTCCGCCCTCGACAATCGCCACAAACGCGCGCCCTCTCCCCCGAAGCGAACTTCAACTGACTCGAGATCGAGCCTCGCGAGATCCGCGCAGCTTTCGACCCCGATTCCGTCGAGTAGCGTCGACAGGGCGAGCGATGGCTCGAGCACCCCAACTGGAAATGCAGCGAGATAGTCGCGCTCCGAACCAGCCGGTATCGCTATCAGCGCGCCATTTCCATATCGCGCGGCAACCTCGGCGGAGACGGGAGCGATGGAAAGTCCCGCCCTCACCTTCTCCACTCCCTTCTGATGAAAGACCGCGAGAAGATCTCTCGCCAGGGCCTCGGCGCTCATCCCGCGCGCATCAGCCCAGACGATTCCCCGCGCTCCCAACTTCACCCGGGGTGCAACTCCGAGGAGCGAAGGAATGATCGCCCGCAGAATCTCGTCACTCTCCTGCGGAGCGATCATACCAAAGGCAGGTAGAGCAGTGGGAGTCCAAAGGCAGATGAAGGTCATTTTCCGAATGCGAAATGGGCAGCAATTATATACCGAATATATACCGAAGGCAAGAATGACGCCCCGGCAATTAGCGAAGCCAAACAGGAAATCGCCGCGCCGGAGACGCGCTCCTGTGTAGATTCCGAGACAGATTCCAGGGGACGATGCACGCCAGGCTCGCCGAAACCATGAACTTCGTGGAAGAGAAGCGCAAAGAGCTCCTTCAAAGCTTCGAAGGAGTGCCGGGCGATCGTCTTTGCCGTCGCGCCGTCCCTGAGGGATGGTCGGTGGCTGAAATCCTCGAGCATCTGCGCATGGTGGAGTCGGGCGTCGCCCGCCTCATCACCAAACGCGTAGGACAGGCTCGAGAAGCCGGCCTCGGCGAGGAGAAAGAAATAACCTCGGTGCTGCCGTCGTTCGACCGGCACAATGCGGTACTCGAGGCAGCCGTCCTCAAGTCTCCGCCGACGGTGCAACCGCGAGCCGACGTAGACATCAACGAGGCGCTCGAAGGACTGGATAGCTCGCATGAAGCCTTACGCGCCGCCGTCACCGCTGCGAACGGCCTCTCGATCGGCGAGATAAAACACACCCATCCCATCCTGGGAGAGCTCGATCTTTACCAATGGTTGATCTTCCTCGGCCAGCACGAAGGTCGGCACCGGAAGCAGATCGAGCGAACACTCAAATCGATTCCCGCATGAAAAAGAGTCCACTCAAATTCGTCGCGCTCGCGTCTTTTATCGCCGTCGCGCTCACCACCGCCGCGGTCCGCAATCCGCCGCTGGCGGCCAGGTCGGAGAAGCCGATCGTCACCGTTTACAAGAGTCCGACTTGTGGATGCTGCAAGAGCTGGATCGAGCACCTCGAGAACCACGGGTATCGGGTCGACGCGAAGGACACGCCCGACATGGCGGCGGTCAAACAAACGCTCGGGATTCCGGCGGGATTGACCGCGTGTCACACCGCCGTGGTCAACGGCTACCTGATCGAGGGTCACGTTCCAGCCGCCGACATCGACCGGCTGCTTGCCCAGAAACCGAAGATTGCCGGGCTAGCGGTACCCGGAATGCCGATGGGCTCGCCGGGAATGGAGAGCGGCGCGTCCCAACCGTATCGGGTTCTGTCCTTCGACAAGAGTGGGAAAACGGGAGTGTTCGCGACGCACTAACCAAAAGGCTTGCGGGCACCGGGATGTTTAGATATACATTCCTCGTGCATAATATCCCAAGCGCCGCCTTCCCGGACTTTAGGCTTACCCGAGCAGGGACTAGCTCGTCCCGGGCGATGGTCCGGCGCGCGACTCGTGCAGACGTCGGCCAGATCCTCGAATTGGTCAGCCCTTACGCCGCGCAGGGATTGATGCTGCCGAGGACGTTCGACGAGATCGCCACGCGCGTCGACAATTATGTGGTGGCAGTCGATGCAGCAGGACGGGTCGTCGCTTGCGCGGCTCTCGAGGAATATTCCCCGTCCCTCGGCGAGGTTTCATCGGTCGCGGTGGCTCCTTCGCGCCATGGACGGGGACTCGGAAGCCAGGTCGTGCTGGGCGTCGAGAGGTTGGCGCGGGCGAGGGATATTGAGGAGCTGTTCGCGCTGAGTCTTACCGACAACTTTTTCCTTTCGCTGGCTTACGAGCCGACCACGATCGCGCGCTACCCGGAGAAGCTGGCCCGTTACGACACGTTGTCAAAGTCCGGCGTCGAGATCGTTCCCAAGCGATGCTTCCAGAAAGCG
>DASWDV010000260.1:0-2105 GCA_036395075.1 Gemmatimonadaceae bacterium
TTCCGTCCGATCATGATGACCACCTTCGCGGCGCTGATGGCGACGCTGCCGATCGCTCTTGGCCGGGGCGCCGGAGCGGAGGCGCGCCGGCCGCTCGGGGTAGCGGTGGTGGGAGGGTTGGCCTTCTCACAGCTGGTGACGCTGTACGTGACACCGGTGTTCTACACCTACTTCGATGAGCTGCCGGAGAGAGTGCGCGGCTTCACGAAACAAACAATCGCAAGAATTCGCGGGCGCCGCCGTGCTTCGCTAGCACCCAGCGAGCCCTGACGCCGCAGCGACCTGTTATGTCGGGGGTCGGAGCATCATAGCGATATCGTCGGCAGTCTCCTTCGACTGGAAGTAGTTGTCCTTGCTTCCGACGAAATGAATGGCTCGGTAGGTCTGAAAATCCTGCACGTACGCGACGTTCTGTGCGTTGACCCAGACCACGCGGCTATTGATATCAGTTACTCCGACCCATCTCATTAATCCTCCAGTGTGTTCGCACTTGGAATACCCGGGACGAGAATCGAACTCGTAAGGCCATAGGCCGCGGGATTTTGAGTCCCGTGCGTCTACCAGTTCCGCCACCCGGGCGCACACTGAATTTAGCCAATTGGACGTCAGGCGACGAGGCGCGTCTCCGACAAAAGCGTCACGAAATCCGCGGCCTCTGCCTTCGCTTGATCAAGAGGAACACAACGCCGCCAACCGCAACCGCGATCAGAATTCCAAAACTCGCTCGCGAGATAAACTTCTCGAGCATCGGCAGATCGCGTCCGAAATAGTACCCCAGCGATCCAAACACGATCGCCCAGACCACGCTGCCGATGGTGTTGTAAGTGACGAATTTCGTGAAGGACATGCACGCGGTGCCGGCGATCACCGCCGCCCATGTTCGCAACAGCGCGATGAACCGGCCGAACAGAATAGTCTTCGCCCCGTTTTTCTCGAAGAAGGCATGCGCCCGATCGATGTGAGACCTCTTGACGCCTATGTATCGGCCGTAATGCGCCAACAGCGGGAGCCCGCCCTTGATTCCGATCCAGTACCCGAGCATTCCTCCGATCGTCGCCCCGAGCGCGGCGAGGGCGACGACGATGTAAATCGAGATCTGACCGTGCGACGCGTACGCCGCGGCGGTGACCAGAGCGATCTCACCGGGTAGCGGAATACCGAGGCTCTCGAGCATCACCAGAATCAGTACGGCTGGGTAGGTAGACGACTGGAGCAGTCGGGTGATGTGTTGGGCGAAATCTGGCATTGAGGTTCGAAGACAAAAAAAGAGCCCTCGATCGATTCGATCAAGGGCCTCATTCGACCGGGTGTGGTTCACCGGCCAAAAGCGAGTCGGCGACGTGTTGAGCCGCTACGGCAGTTTCTTCAACCCCGATCGCCCTCCGCCGAGACCCATCCCGCGCCGCTCTGCCCCCTGACCAGCGAGCTCTTGCGCGCGCCGTCTGATCTGTTGTTGTAAAGCGATGTAGCGGGCTCGCTGTACCGGCGTCATGAACCGCGCCAGATCCTTTTGCTCCGCCTCGACGATTGCGATCCGCTGTTTCTGCAATTGCAACGAACCATCGAGCAGCTCGCTGACATGCTGCTGATTGGCGCGGTCTCCCGAAGTCATCTCGAGACGAAGCTGCTGACGCGTCTCACGCTCCTGCACCGCGACCTGATTGAGTTGCGGAGCAAAGCGAGCGTTCGACTGTTGGAGCTGCGCCATCTGTGCATCGGTGAGTCCGATCCGTTCCTGCGCGAGCTTCGCAACCCGCGCGCGGAACTGCTGCTCGAGCGCCGGGCGATTGCCGCTTTCGAGGGGCGCGCGGACGGGTTGCGCAAAGGCGGAGGCTCCGCTGAGCGCCGTCGCAATCGCGGACAGTCGCACGATTTTCTTCATGCGCTTAATCATGATCAATAACCGTCGCCGCTGTCCACCGAGAGAACTGGTTCCGGCTCCGATACCGGCAGAGCGTCGAAGTCATTCATGTCGTTCATCAATTGAACGAGGTTCCCGTCGCTGAGCCCTTCGACATCGGCGGCCAGTGCGAGACCACGGGTGCCGACCGGAACTCTTGTCGCGTTATTCGCCGACGCCGCTATCGATTCGCGCGGAGCCGGTG
>DASWDV010000261.1:0-8360 GCA_036395075.1 Gemmatimonadaceae bacterium
TTCGAGGGGACACGGTCGATTTTTCCGACGGATCTTTCGGAGCAGCTAACGGAGAAGATCAAGCAAGTGGCGATCGATTCTTTCCAGGCGCTCAGAATGCGCGACTACGCGCGTATCGATCTACGCGTGACTTCGGCCGAAGAAATCTACGTCATCGAAGTAAATCCGAATTGCTATCTCGAGAGGAACAGCGAGTTCGCGCGCGCGGCGCAGAAGTCGGGGCTCGAGTATACGGCGCTGATTGCGCGGATCGTGGAGCTCGCGAGCGCGCGGTACTCCCGCTAACAAAAGACAACTGCAACTGAAGACTACCGGCTCGGAGCGCTCGGCGGACCGGCTGGCTGCTACGAGCGACTACTCGAAGTCGGCACTCGATTCGATGGCTTGCGCCCCTCGTTTGTATGAAAAACAAAGCGCCATTCTGCCGGCGTCCATGTATGAAAAAAAAGCCGGCATTGTGCCGGCTTTTCCGTGAATTCGAGGAAACTCTGACGCTAACGACTCTTACGAGCGCTCTTTCTGCGGCCGCCCTTGCGGGCAGACTTCCGGCCGGCTTTGCGTCCTGTGGTCTTACGACTCGATTTTCTGCGCGAGCTCTTGCGCGCGCCGCCCTTCTTTCGTCCGCCCCTCTTCGCTGCTGCCATGTGTCGCTCCACGATGAAGTAGAACTCTCACCAATTCCCTGGTGAAACTGGCGAGTCCTGCATCGCGTCCGGACCGGCCGCGGGTTACAAAGGAACTCACTGCGACGAGATCACATCAGCGTGAGTGATTCGTGGCGAATATAGATAGCAAGAGATGTGCGTGCAATCCGTCAACTCGCCGATTCGTTCGATGTGATCATCACTTCCAAAATCAGCGCGCAAATGGCAGGTTAGAACTCCCGCGTGAAAAACATCCTCGACTCTCAACGGAGTAGTCGCTTGTGAAAGCGCTCGTAAAGGAATCCGCGTCGCCCGGCTTCAAACTCAAGGATGTCGCGGAGCCCAGAATTCGTGAGGACGAAGTT
Source organism: Gemmatimonadaceae bacterium (assembly GCA_036395075.1). GTDB lineage: Bacteria > Gemmatimonadota > Gemmatimonadetes > Gemmatimonadales > Gemmatimonadaceae > UBA4720. The sequence continues at coordinate 1,010 of DASWDV010000261.1, forward strand.
CTCATTCGCGTGCGACGCGCGGGAGTCTGCGGCACTGATGTGCACATCTACGAGTGGGACGCGTGGGCCAAGGGCCGGTGCAAGCCGCCATTCGTCGTCGGACACGAGTTCTCGGGAGATGTCGTACAAGTCGGTCGCCTCGTCACCGATGTGAAGGAGGGTGATCGCGTGACTGCGGAGGGGCACATCGTCGACGGGCGCTGCCTTCTCTGTCGAACCGGTAACTCGCACGTGTGTCCGTTCACAAAAATCATCGGCGTCGATCGCGACGGATGCTTCGCAGAGTACATCTCGATGCCCGCCACGAACGTGTGGCACCTCGACGATGCGATCTCATACGACGTCGGCAGCATCCACGACCCGATGGGAAACGCATTCCACACTGTTCTCACCGCCGACATTCCCGGCACGGTGGTCCTCGTCACCGGTTGCGGGCCAATCGGAATCTTTGCCGTCGGGATCTGCAAGGCGGCCGGTGCATCGCGGATCATCGCGACCGATGTGAACGACACCCGGCTCGCGCTCGCGAAGAGCATGGGCGCCGACGACGCGGTGCATCCGGAAGAGGCCACGAAGATCGTCAAGGACGCGACCGACGGATTTGGCGCCGACGTCGTGCTGGAGATGTCCGGAGTGCCGGCGGCGATTCATCAGGCCTTCGCGCTGGTGCGCGTCGGCGGGCGGGTGCAGATGCTTGGCATTCCATCGAGGAAAGTGGATTTCGACCTCGCGACCGAAGTCATCTTCAAGGGCCTCACCATCTATGGTGTCGTCGGCAGACGAATGTACGAGACCTGGCATCAGATGACGCGCTTTCTGCGCTCTGGCTCGTTCGACCCGACACCGGTTATCACCCATCGTTTTCCGTTGACCGAAGCAGATGCCGCGATCGCAGCGATCAAAGCGGGCGAAGCTGGCAAAGTGATCTTCGAGATCGCCTAACCTACCGAATCAGCGAGAGACTCAAGTGGCCCTGAACACGAATTTCGATTCCGAGCTCAACGGCGCGATCGAGAAGCTCAAACAGGAGCGCGTTTACAAGCGTCTCAACTATCTCTCGTCGCCGCAGGGCGCGCGGGTTCAGATGGAAGGGCGCGGCGACGTCGTGATTCTATCATCGAACAACTACCTCGGGCTCAGCAACGATCCTGCAGTGGTAGCGGCGGGCATCGACGGCTTGAAGAAATTCGGTGCGGGGACCGGGAGCGTTCGCTTCATTTGCGGGACCTTCACGATCCACCGCGATCTCGAGCGTGCGATCGCTGATCTCGTGGGCACCGAGGCATCACTCAGCTATGTCTCGGCGTGGAACGCCAACGAAGGACTTACCGCGACAATAGTCGAACAGAACGACTTCGTGGTATCGGACGCGCTCAACCACGCGTCGATCATCGACTCCATTCGACTGGCGAAGGCAATCACCAAGTGCACGACCGCAGTGTACCAGCACTCTGATCTGGATGACTTGAAGTCGAAGCTGGAGAGCGCGAAGAGCGCGCGGCGGCGGATCATCTGGACTGACGGCGTGTTCTCGATGGAGGGAAGCATCGCCAGGCTTCCGGAGATTCTGCAGCTGGCGAGAGACTACGACGCGATCGTAGCAGTGGACGATTCGCACGGGACAGGAGTCCTCGGTGCGACGGGGCGTGGGACGGCTGAGCACTTCGACGTGCTTGGCGAAGTCGACATCATCACGTCGACACTTGGCAAGGCACTCGGCGGTGCGGCGGGCGGTTTCGTCGCCGGCGCTGGCTCTTTGTGCGACATGCTGACGCAACGGTCGCGTCCGCAGCTATTCTCCAACGCGCTGCCCCCGACAGTCGCAGCCAGCGCATTAGGCGCGATCAGACAGCTCGAGCACCACCCGGAGCTGGTGAAAAAACTGCGCGACAATACTCGCTACTTCCGCGCGGCGATTGCCGAGGCGGGGTTCAAGCCTTTGCCGGGCGAGACGCCAATCGTCCCTATAATCGTAGGGGAGACAGCCATCGCCATCAAAGTGAGTGACATGTTGCTGGACGAAGGCGTCTTTGTGACAGGGTTCGGCTTTCCGGTCGTTCCTCAGGGACAGGCGCGTGTGCGTTGTCAGCTCAGCGCGGCCCATTCACGCGACGATCTGGATCAGGCTATCGAGGCCTTCAAGACCGTCGGGACAAAGCTAGGCATAATCTAGAGGACGCCTTTCATGCAGAAGCTCAGAGCAGTCGCCGTGGCGATCGTCGCCACGATCGTCGTTTCCGCGAGCGCCAACGCGCAGGAGAGGCGGAACTTCGATAACTCCTGGTTCTGGGGATTCAAGTCCGGAATCAACACCTTCACGGTGCCGGGCCACGGTAACACTTCGACGGTCGACATGGGCATCGATTGGCTCATCACGAGAACGAAGGGCGGCCTTTACGTATCGGGCAACCAGTCCATTTTCCAGCGCGACGAGCAGGTGGCCGATCAGGCCTCCAGGACCGGCGAGCGCACCGTACGCGTGCATGACTTGCGACGGGTTTCTTTCGCGGCTGTCGTCTTTCCCAAGCATTTTGGCGGCATCACGCCATACGGCGGCCTCGGTTACACGATTGCGGTCCTCGGGGATGCACAGGTCTTCGTCGACAGCGCGAACACTTTCCCGAACAATGCGTTCCTCGACAATGTCGAGTCGATGCGCAGCCGCAGCGCAGTGATGGGAATGGGCGGTGTTCAGATTCAGACCAAACGCGCGGCGATCTTCGCTCAGGAGACGCTGCTTCCGAGCAATACCAACTTCCTATACTCGAGCGTACTCTCGTTCTTCGAGTTCGGCGTTCGCTGGAACTTCGGCAGCTCCATCGATCGGGAATAGCAGCTTTCGGCGCACCCGACGATCGGACGACGGCCCCGTAAGGGGCCGTCTTTTTTTTCGCTACTCGGGTTGGCGCGTCCCGGAGACCTTGCCACGCGACACGAAGTGGTTGCCGCGAATGAGCCAACGGAGCGGCCAGTCCGCGGAGCGGGTTATGCCGATGCGGGTAGTCACTTCCACTCTGTCGTCGGTGACCGGCTCGCCTTCGCGGATGACCAGGGGTTTGCGCTGCAGGCTCTTGCCGCTCATCCAGCCGGCGATGCCCAGGGCGGTGCAAAGTTTACCCGGGCCGTTGGTCAGTTCGATCGTGTTCCTGATCCTTGAACGGCGCTTGTGCATCAGCGCCAATCCATCGAGCGGCTCCAGGCCGCGCACCAGAACCGCGCTCGGTAGCCCCTGTTCCCTCGTCACGGCATTGAAGCACCAGTACATCCCGTAGATGAAATAGACGTACGCGATTCCGGGCGGACCATAAAGATGCTGGGTGCGCGGCGTCCGACCCGCGACCGCGTGGCAAGCGAGATCGTGCTCGCCGAGGTAGGCTTCGGTCTCGACGATGATGCCGCTGGCGAAGCCTTCCTCCGTCTCACACTCGAGGACGGTGCCGAGCATCTCCCGCGCGACGATCTCCGTCTCGCGCTCGTAAAAGCTTTGCGGGAGCAGTCGACCGCGGTGGAATTGGACCCTTGGTCTCGAGCCCAGAAGAGTCGATTGCGAGGCTTCCGTGCTCGAGATTTGTTGTCTGCCCACGTTACTCGCTTGACGTCTTGCTGCGGCTCTTGCGGGCACTACGTCGCGGCACCGCCTTCTCGCCCTCGCTTTCGGATGGGGCCGATTTGCGCGCGCTTCGTGCTTTTGCGGTCCCAGCCGAAGAACGCTTCCTGGCGGTACGCGGTTTGGCGTCGCTTTCGGCCAGCGCGTCTTCTCCCGTCACCGGGAGTTCGGTTAGCGGCGCAATGAAGACGGGCTCGGCGGCGGGTCTCGTTGTTTCGACTACGCCAACCGAAAGAAGATTGGGAGGCACCACACCGACCCGTGCGCCAATCGAACCGCGTCCACGTCCGCGTGCGGGGCCACCAGCCCGAGCGCCCATACCCGTCGGCGTCGACGGTGCAGTTGGAGCAATGGGCTTCGCCGGTTCGGCAGCCGCGAGCTGTTCGCTGACCGAGGTAGCAGCTGCGGCGGGTGCCACTTCGTAGTCGGCGCCGCGACGACGCAGATCGATGACGTCGGCGTCGTGAGCGTCCTGCAGAATGCGTGTAAAATTGCGCTCGCTCAAGCTCTCGCTATCGCGGCCGAGCAGCTCGCGCGCAGTCGTGCGGACCTGACTGGCGCGGACGGGGGCGCCGCCGTTGGCGCCAACCGCGCGACGCACCAAATCGAAAGCTTCCTCACGCCGCAGGCGAAGGCCGCTCGAGCCGATTCCGTCACCGGTGAGAGCGGCCGGCTCGGCGCTGACAACTTCGGGCGACGGAGCTGCCACCGGCTCAGTCGAAGTCGAAGCGGTCACAGCTGTCGCTGCACGGCGGGTACGCCCATCACGATCGCGGCCCCTGCCGCCGCGACGTCCACGGCGCGGGCGTTCAGCTTCACTCTCTTCAGCGACGGCGAGTCTTGGCGCGGCGACACCAGTGGTCTCCTGGCCGGCCGGCAAAGTAGCGCCCGCACGCGGCGGCCCGACTTCGAATTGGCCGTTCTCCAGCTTGGTCAGAGTCAGCAGGCCGCGGTGCGCGGCTTCAGCGACGAAGCGTGAGAACTTCGACATGCCGAGGTTTTTCTCGTCGAACGAGCTATCGATCTGCTGCATAACCTGCTTGAGACGATCGGCGCGCATCACGTCGCCGTTACGCTTCATGCGGGTAATGGCTTCGGTGACCAGCTCCCACGGATCTTTCTTGACGACTTCTTCTTCGCCCGACTTCACCAGGCCGGCGAGCGCGTTGTAGCTGTAGTACTCGTCGCAATTCATGACGAGCAGATCGCTCGACGACTCGCGGATGCCGACGCCGATGACGTACTTGCCGTACTCTTTGAGCTTCGTCACGAGGCTCGCGAAATCAGAGTCGCCGGAGAGGAGGATGAAGGTTCCGATTTCCGGCCGCGTGAACACGAGCTCGATGGCATCGACTGCGAGTCGAATGTCGGTCGCGTTCTTTTTCGCCGAGCCGTATGCGGTCGCCATAATCATGTCGATCGACGATTCAGCGAGGGGGACGATGTACTGCGGGTAGCGACGCCAGTCAGCGTACGCACGCTGAACGGAGACCTTGCCCTTTACGATGTCGGAGGAGAGGAGGTTCTTCAGCTCCGTCTGGAGCTCGGAGCGAATGCCCATCGTGACGTTGTCGAAATCGATGAGCAGTGCGGCGTTGGGAGCGTGGTGGACCTGGCTGCTTAGTGATGACGCGTGGGAGACTGCTTGCGGCCCGCGATGGATCGGGGCGATTGCCTGCGGCCCGCGATGTACCGGGCCGACGTGTCGGTGCGCGCTCGAAGGCGCGGACCGATGTGGTCGAGAACTCATTTTTTTGGGAATTACCTGTGCGAGGCTGCGTGCCTGCGTTTTTTTGCCGCGACGGCTGCACGCCGTATGAATCCTGCGACGGATGCCGCAGGCGGTGCGTCTTCAGGTCCATGCGAGCGCGTCAACCCTCAGTTGACCGGTCGCCGGATCCTCGAAGTCGCGCCGTACGGGTATAATTTATACCCAAACCCCCATGAATCAACTGCGTTTCCGCACGCGACTGGTGTTAATCCTCTCGCTGTTCGCGATCGTGCCCGCCCTGCTTCTGACTCTCCTGTGGAGCGGGACGGTCAGCACTGCCCTGCCCTTTGTCACGGGGCGGGCGGCTTGGGACAGCGTTGCCGCAAGCGGCGAGAAGGCGATCGCGGCGGCGCGTCAGGCACCGCTGACACCGGCGCAGAGACGCGCCGTCGACGCCCACGAGCGTGAGCTCAGAACATCCGTGGAGCAAGCGCGTCGTTACAGCTTTCTAGCCGGGCGTACCGTTCGCGTCATCGCCGTCGGCGGTGTTCTGGCGCTCCTGATTCTGACTGGTACGGCGTCGCGCGTGGCCGGACACCTTAGCCGGCAACTCAGTCGCCCGCTCGACGAGCTGGTGCGATGGACCGAGCTCATTGGTCATGGACAACCGCTGCCGCCGCCACCCGAGCCGACCGTCGTCGCGCGGCCGCGCAAGAATGGAGATGATGGGACAGCAGGGGGCACAACCATCGAAGTCACGACGAGCAGAGTCCGTGGCGCACCGGAGTTCGAGACGCTGCGCCGCAGCATGCGCGAGATGGTTTCGGAGCTCGAACATGGACGCCGACAGGCCGTCGAAGCCGAGCGTCTGCATGCGTTCAGGGAAAGCGCCAGGAGGGTGGCGCACGAGATCAAGAATCCGCTGACGCCGATCCGGTTCGCTCTGGCACGGCTGCGCGGTCAGGGCCCAGAGGCGCTTCAGGAGGACGTCGATGTAATCGCGATGGAGTCTGACCGACTCGATCGCATGGCGAAGAGTTTCGCGGAGTTCGGACGGTTGCCCGAAGGTCCTCCCTCAGAGATAGACATGGGCGAGCTCGTTCGTTACACCGCGCGCAGCAGCGTGCCTCCGGGGATTGCTCTCGATCTCGAGATCGACGAGAATCTTCCGCGCGTGCATGGCCACAACGGCGCGCTGGCGGGAGCATTGAGCAACGTGCTGCTCAACGCCGTCGATGCCTCGGCGGAGAACGGCCGCATAACGGTCAAGGCGCGTGCGGCGAAAGTCGGAGGTCGCGACGGGGTGAGGATCACTGTCGCCGACACCGGCAAGGGAATTCCGGCCGACAGTCTCGAAAAGATATGGGAACCGTACGTCACCAATAAACCGGGCGGGACCGGCCTGGGATTGGCGATTGCGCGTCAGGCGGTGTGGGCGCACGATGGAACCGTGAACGCGACGAGCACGTTGGGCAAAGGTACAGAGATACAGTTCACCATACCTGCTAACGGCGTCGCCGCCGTGAGGACTCAATAATGGGACCGGAGATAGCCGTGCCACTCGGCGCTTTTGCTACAGCGATCATTTGCGCCATCGGAATCCCCCTGGCCAGAGCGTATTCACGCAGAATGGACGCCGAGTCGAGGAATCCCCGGATCCCGACGGAGGTGAGCGCGAGGCTGGAGAGGATCGAACAGTCGCTGGACGCCGTCGCAGTCGAAGTAGAACGAATTTCAGAGGGACAGCGCTTCACCACGAAGCTGCTGTCCGAAGGCAGAGGTCCAGGAGAGGCGCGTCAGATCCCGCCATCCGCGTCGTCGGCGCAGGGCAGTAGCAGCTAAGTGCCGATTGTTCTCATCGCCGACGACGAGCCGAATATTCGGCGCATGGTCGGCGCGCTCCTCACAGGCGAAGGCTACGAGGTAACCGAGACCCCGACGGGAATCGAGGCGATTGCACGCGTCAAGGAAGGAGAGCCTGACGTCGCGCTTGTCGACCTTATGATGCCGGGCGAGCTGGATGGAATGGCCAC
>DASWDV010000262.1:0-4382 GCA_036395075.1 Gemmatimonadaceae bacterium
GAACGCGACGGGTGTGCCGAGCAGCGCCTCGAGGGACATCGCGCCAGCGACATGAGCTGTGCGCCAGAGGGCGCGAGCGTGGACGAGCGCGATGAGCGCGACGGAGGTGTGGGCTTGCGTGCCATTTATAAGAGTGATGCCTTCCTTGGGACCGAGCACCACCGGTTTTGCTCCGGCCGCCTTCAGTACTGCGCCGGCCGAATCTTCGCGATCGCCCTTTATGAGAGTTCCTTCGCCAATGAGCGAGAGCGCGAGATGCGCGAGCGGCGCGAGATCACCGCTCGCCCCAACGCTTCCCTGCTCGGGAATCGGCGGATAAATGTCGGCGTTCAGCATCTGGAGCAGCAGGTCGACCAGCTCCGGCCGCGCGCCCGAGTATCCTTTGGCGATCACGTTGGCGCGCAGCAGCATCATGGCTCTCACCTCTTGCTCCGGGAGCCGGTCGCCCACTCCCGACGAGTGGCTGCGCACGAGGTTCACCTGCAGCTCCGCCAATCGATCCGGTGGTATCGCGATCTCGGAGAGTTTGCCGAACCCCGTCGTCACACCGTATACGACGGCGTTCCGGCTCACGATGTCGTCGACGACGGCGCGGGTGCGAAGCATTCGCGCGCGCGCTCTCGGCGACAGACCGACGCGAAGCCGGTCGACCGCTACCGCGTAAGCTTCTTCGACGGTGAGGCTGTCGCCGTCGATGAGAAGTTCTTCCGTCATTTTCTCTTTCGCGGTGAGCGAGAAGGCTTGCCGGCGGCGGGTTTTTTCTTCGTGGGCTTACGGGCGGGCAGTTTTTTCTTCGTGACGGATTTCTTTTTCCGCGCCCTCGCCGGTGACTTGGCCGCGGCCGACTCCGTGCCCGCGCGCACCAGCCGACGTTCGGCGGGATCCCAGCGCCACCCGCCAGTGCCCGGCTTGATCTCCACTCCGCCCAGCCAGCGGGTTCGCTTGTTGATGCGCTGCCAATCCTTCTTTCCAGAGAGCACCTCTTTGCCCAGCGGCGTGACTCGCAGCTTTCCCTCCACGAACTCTCGCGACCTCTCGGCGCTCGGGGCGATTACCGGAGTCCCATCGTTCCAGGTGACGAGCGCGGTGTCACCGCCGCTCAATCTTTCGAGGTACGAGTAGAAGACCATGTCGCCGAGGAAAATGCTTTCCTGTTTTCTTGCGACCTCGAGAAATGAGCTGACCGGAGTGTCGTGCCCCTCTTCGATTGCCGTCAGCGCTTCGCGCTCCGACCGCGACAAGCCGTTGACCGACGACGGGAACTCTTCGAGCTCTCGCGTTAGCGCCCGCGCGAGATACGGTAGTGCGCTAGTGTCCTCTTCGATCAGCGCGGCGATCGACGTCGGGTCGCTCGAGCCGAACGCCTTCCACGCCCGCCTCGCGAGGTCGAGCTGCTCCGCGGTGACGCGCGGCCTCGTCGTGTCGAGCTTTCTTATTTCCGTCGCTGAGAGAGGTGGGATATAGCCGTCGACGACAATGAGCGACAGAGTCTTGTCGCGTGCCTTCCCGCGTCCGAAAAAGTCGAGGAGCTGAATGAGCTGGAGCTGGTCGTAGAGATCGTCCTCGAACCACAGAACGACCTCGTCGAAACGGTCGAGGTGTTGGATTACGCGATCGCGCTCGACGAACTCGCTGCTGACGTGCGCGAAATCGTCCCAGTTCTCCCCAGCGATGAAGCGCGCCCTCGCTTTACTGAGCTCCTCGAGCGGGAGAGACGAATCTACCGGTCCTTCGTGCAGAACATCGCGCCAGGGGATGATCTTGCCATCGACGCCCGCCTCGGAGAGGGTGGCGACGGCGATGTCACCGTTGGTGATGTTGAGCCGCTGGGTCAACGTCAGGGGCTTATCGGCCGGTAAGTCGACTTGTCATAGTTGAATTTTAGGTCGGGCTCAGCGTTGAGGGCAATGAAGAAGTTGAATGCGAAGTTTCCGTTGGGAGCCTGCGTGAAGGCGAAAATCGCCCGCCAGTCATGGAGCTGGCGCTGGAGCGTGACCGTGTGGCTGCCGAATTTCTTCGCCCGGAAATCGTAGTTGGTCGTCCAGGTGCCCGCCCATTTCGGTGTGAGGTGGAAGTTCATCGACGACTCCAGATTGTCGCGCGGTGGGGTGCGAATGAACGGCGCTCCCACGATCCCACTGCCGACTGGCTGAGCGCTGCTCGCGTTGGCGGCCGCCTGCTCGAGGCACCGCTGGTAAAGAATGTCGTTCGCAAGCAACGGCGCGCACTGGGTTGCAAAATCCGTCGAATTGAGGATCACTCCGTTTCCGGTCGGTGGGCGCTGCCGGCTCGAGGTATACTGGAACGACGCCGACCAGCCTTGTCCCTCCGGAATCCCGTACTGGCGATTACGGGTCGTGATACCGGCAACCGGCGTCGACGCCACCCGATTCGCCAACGCATCGTCAGACCGTTGCTCGACACTTTCGATCTGTGGACTCTTCTGGGGTACCGCATGGCCGAACACGCGAGTGAGCGCGGCAAAAATTCCGGACTGGCTGTTGAGCGAGAACGAGGCGTGCATGTTCTCCCGAAACGGCTTGAATCGCGCCGTATCGCTCAGCACATCGCCTTGATACAGCGAATATCCGAGCCCGCCACTGAAACCAGGGAGGAGATCAGATGTGAGGTCGGAAGTCAGATTGGGCGTAACGAAGCCGGAGCGATGCGTCTTCCGCGCCCTCTCGATGTCGTAGCCCAGCGACGAGAAATTCATCGACAGAATCTTGATCTTCCGCGGCTCCGCCGTGCTGCTCGTGTCAGTGTTCTTCATCTTCGCCTCGAGCACGTGCGAGAGGCCGAGATTGATCTGATTACGAGGAAGCGAGCCAAGAAAATCCTGTCGGCTTCTGTTGGTTGCCCGGAGGAATTCAGTGCTCAGGTTGCCCGACGGCGCGTACGAGAAAGAGATGAGCGGCGTGATCGAATGCCTGAAACGCGTGACGTTCCCGAACCCGGGAAAGAGCGCGAACAGGGTCGGTGATGCGCTCAGGCTCGCCGAAATGCGCTTTGACTGGTGGACGAATTGTCCACCGCTCAATTGCGACCGGACCCAGAATCCCCGCGACCCATCGACGTTTTCGAGCGAAATCTGCGGGGAGATCTTCATGCTGCCCTGAAACAGGCTCGGAAGGCTGAAACCGGTTTGCCAGTCGAGGTTGGTCAAATAAGACTTCGCAAAAACGCGGCTGGTGCGCCTGGACGAATCGTTGGGGTCGACGACAACGATAGTCTGCGGCGCGTTGAGCTCCTCGTCGTTGAGCGTGAACGAGTTGGTCCAGGAGAAGCCGGCGATCTTCAGGGGAGTCGCGAAGCTGGACGAGGTTTGGCGATGATTTCTATTCAGCTTCGCGCTATCCGGAGCTCCCTGCGCGGTGGTGAAGTAGCGATACGTGAACTCTCCGGCCTGGTCGAGCTTGAGCTGTTCATTCGTCTGGACATTGAACGACGGCGTCCAATCGAGCCACTTCGTGACGGCGACTGTCGGTGAGCTGATGCTGAAATTCGGAAAGTTCTGGTCTACTTCCGCTCGTCCAGGGTGTTGCGTGCGGCTTCCGCCAAGGCTCATCGACGCCTGCCCGAGCTTGGTCTGGTAATTAGCGGTGGATAAGATCGTCGCCAACACCGAGGCCGGATTGAACGCGGTCGTACGCTGAATGAAAGTGTTGGTGACGTAGTTGATGTCGGCGCTCAGATGCGTAGCGTCCGAGAATGCCTGATCATGGTGCCAGCTCAGGCCGGTGTTCGCTGACCCGTCCCGCTGGGAGTGGTGTAAGAGCCCGACTCGTCCAGTCATGAATCGGTCGAGCCACCGGTATTGCATCTCACCGTTGAAACGGACGTATCCCGGATCTCCCTCGCTGGGGCGGCTCCCGCTCCGCCAATCGAGCGCGAACTGCGCGTCCATGTAATCGCTAAGCGCGAAGTAATAACCAAGGTTCTCGACGTGGCGGCGATACGTCGGACTGTTGCGAAAGAGCTCGCTCACGCCGAAGCGCGGAGTGAGAACTCCACTGCGACGCCCGGACCTGATGTCCTGGAAGATGAACGGGAGCCACAGTATCGGGACCTCACCGATGTACAGAATCGCGGGCCGCGCGACCATGATGTTCTTCGAGACCATCTTGATCTCGTTGGAGCGGAAGTGGTAATCGGGGATCGAGTCGTCGCAACTCGTGATAGTGCCACTCCTGACGTAGAACGCGGTCTCACGGCCGCGGGACGTATCGCTCACGAACGCGGCGGTCTTTCCCTGCACGAACCAATTCTCCCCGGTCTCAGCGATCTGCGTCGCGATATTCGTCACAACGCCACGGTGCAGCTCGACGTTGTATGCCATCTGACCACGCGCGATGACGTCGGCCGGCTGCTGCTCCGGATCG
>DASWDV010000263.1:0-9273 GCA_036395075.1 Gemmatimonadaceae bacterium
CCGCTTTCGGCGGCGGCCGGATACCAGAATCAGTGGCGGAACGCGGGCACTCTGAAGGGGCGGACCCAGGAGGCCGCGCTCGGCGGACTGCTGGCTTCCCGTCCGAATTTTACGCTTCGCCTCAATATCACTGCCGACCGCACGCGTCAGCACATCACCGAGCTGAACATGCCGACGTTCCTCACGGGTCCCGGCGGAACGGAAACGCAGGTCTTCCGCATCGGCCCGGGCCAGACGTTCGGCGTCATGTACGGCAATCGCACAGTTCGCACGCTCGCGCAGCTCTACGAGGATCCAACCAAGAAGGCTCTCTCGGGAGCGGGTCAGAGGTGGAGCCCGGACTCCGTCGTCGTCAATGAAGAAGGTTATGTAGTGCGGCGTGAGACGTGGCGCACGGTCCAGGAGACACCGATCTTCTACGTCAACTCGAAGGGTGAATCAAAAGTACAGATCGGGGACGTAAATCCAGACTTCAACATGGGTTTCGCGCCACAGCTCAGCACCCACGGCTTCAACGTCAGCGCACTCGTCAACTGGGTAAAGGGCGGCAACATTTACAACGGCACGCGCCAGTGGCCGTTCTTCGAGAACCGCGATCGCATTTACGACCAGCGCTCGAAGCCCGCCATTGAGAGGAAGCCGCAGTCATACTACAACTTCTTCTACAACGGTATCAACGCAATCGACTTCTTCGTCGAGAACGGCACCTATGTCCGACTGAAGGAGCTGGCCGTCAACTATACCTTCCCTGCAGGCGCCGTCTCGAGACTCCAGAGGTTTGGCGCAAACGGGGTCAAGGTGGGCTTAGTCGGCCGCAATTTGTGGACAAAGACCAAGTACTCAGGCTATGACCCCGAAGTGTCGGGTCTAGCCGGCGATCCTTATTCCTTCCGGTTCGATACGTTCTCGTACCCGAATTTCCGCACGTTCACGGGCCTCGTCGAGCTCGCTTTCTAACCGGGAGACCCACACATGAAGAGGACTATCATTTTGCTGAGCAAACTTCTGCGCCGCCCCGAGGTCTGGGCGGCTGCAGCCCTCGTGACGGTTTCCGCCTGCGGAAAACTCGATGTTCAAAACCCAAACGAGCCAGATGCGAGGCGCGCTTTATCAGACCCACAGGGTGTACAGGCCATTGCTGGTGGCACCTTCCGCACCTGGTTTAATACCCATCAGGGTATGGACGGAGCCGGTCCGCTCACGACGATGGCCGATAGCTATACCGCGTCGTGGAACAATTACTACATGCGGCTCTATTCGTCGAGCGTAAGAGCCAGCGACGGACCGAATTGCATTGGATGCGCGCCGCGCACTTACTGGAGAAATGATCCAGCGGACGCGGAGCGGACGGCGGTCGAGCACTACTGGTACGGCTATTATTCTGCACTGTCGTCTGCCACCGATGTGTTGACTGCGATTCGGAAGAACAATGTCATCATAACCGACGCTGCAAACACCAAGATGGTCGAGACCGTAGGCGAGCTCATGCAGGGCATGACCATGGGTGAGCTTGCGCTCAACTACGACTCGGCTTTCGTTGTGGACGAGAACAGTGATTTGGCGAATCTGAAGTTTTCGCATCGGCAGGTGGTGCGTGACACAGCTGTGGCGAAGCTCGAGGCAGCTGCCGCGCTCGCCGACGCCAATGCATTCAGCACTCCGGCGAGCTGGACAAACGGGACGTCCTACGACAACACTCAGATTGCGAGGCTCGCGCGCACATACGCTGCCCGCATTTTGGCCTACTACGCACGGAACGGCGCCGAGAACGCCGCGACCAATTGGGCCAGGGTAGCTACGCTTGCTTCCGGTGGTATCAGCACTGGTGGCGCATTCGATTTCCAGTTCACCGGCGACGGCGGGAATCTATTCTGGGACGACTTGAAGGGCTGGAGCGAGGATCTCACCACGGAACGAGTTCACACCCGCGTCGCTCACATGCTGGATCCTGTGACGCAGGCCGATCCGTGGCCAAACCCCAACGGCAACCCGCAGCCGAACTCGCCCGACAAGCGTCTGGGTGACGGATCGTATGGGACGGCGGCCGACGTGGCCACCTGGTTCACGACCCCGAAGACCGCCAACGCAGGCACCGACTTCGCGTGGAGCAGCAAGAATATTTTCCGACCCGCGCGAGGGATGTACCACCAAAGCAACATCACGCACATTCGGTATGACTACGCGTCTTTCAGTGATCCGGCCGGAACGGGCGGCGGATTTGGCATCGACCCGGTGATAACAGCCACTGAGAACGATCTACTTTGGGCGGAAGGCTTGATTCGGAGTGGCGGCAATCTCCTAACTGCCGCGACCTTGATCAATAACACTCACGTTGGACGTGGTGGACTGCCGCCAGCGACACCGGCGGATTTGGTGGCAGGCCTGCTCACGAAGCTGCAGTACGAGCAGGATATCGAGCTGATGGGGCTGGGCGATGCGGTATTCTTCAATCGGCGTCGCATCGACGGGTTGGAACCACTCACCCCGCGGCAAATGCCGGTGCCCGCGAAGGAGCTTCAGGTCCTTGGAAAGCCGCTATACACCTTCGGCGGAACCTTCCCGGATATGTAGCTTTTGAACCCCTTCCGAATCCGACTTCGTATTGAGGTCGGGTAAGAGGGTATGGACAAAAGAGGGGCGCGCCTAATCGGCGCGCCCCTCTTTTTTCCTGTCAGATCTCGTTGATGGCATCGGAAAATAGAAGGCGTCAGAAAATAGAGTAGATGAACGGCGCGAGCGCGGAACCTTCGGCGAGCACGAGCAAGCCGCCAAGGAGCAGAAGGATTGTCGCCAGCGGAATGAGCCAAAGACGCTTTCTTTCCCTCATGAAGCCGAATAGCTCCGCGGCAGTGCGAATGACGCTCATGCACACCAAATTAACGACCGCCGCGCTGGCAGTGAGCGCTAATCAGTCTGGATCGATGCCCTGATGGTAGTGCCGGGCGAGCGTCTCATTCTGTTCGTCCTTGCGGAGAAAGCAGTTTCCAATTGCCAGCGTATCGATGCGCGTGCCCATGAAGCATCGGAATGCATCCTCGGGCGTGCATACTATCGGCTCGCCGCGAACATTGAAGCTGGTATTGACGAGCACGGGACAACCGGTTCGCTCCGCAAACGCGGAAATCAATTGGTGGAAGCGGAGGTTGGTCTGTGCGTGAACGGTTTGAATTCTCGCGGAACCATCCACATGCGTCGCCGCGGGAATGTCCGACCGAAGAATCCTGAGACGGTCGCCCCACTTCAGGTCGCCGCGCTCTTCCGGTGAATGAATTCGGTGAGCGCGCGCGACGTCCGCGACGAAAAGCATGTACGGACTGTCTATTTCCAGCTCGAACCAGTCGCCCAGCGACTCGCGCAATATCGCCGGCGCGAACGGGCGGAAGGACTCCCGAAATTTCACCTTGAGATTGAGCTTGGATTGCATCTCCGGGTCGCGCGCATCGGCGAGAATCGAGCGAGCCCCCAAGGCGCGGGGGCCGAACTCCATCCTGCCCTGAAACCAGCCTAATACATCCTTTCGCTCGAGCGAGTCGATTGCTGCCAAGATCATCTCGTCCGCGGACATCACCCGAAATCGTGCGCCGATAGCGTTGAGCCTCACTTCGATTTCGTTCTGCGAATACTCGGGACCGAGAAACGATCCGCTCATTCCGTCCAGCTCCGTGCTCGACGAATGACTGATCGTCGGACGCGGCGCATCTGGCCGCGCTAAATGATAAGCACCAAGGGCGGCGCCTACCGCGCCTCCGGCGTCTCCGGCCGCCGGCTGAATCCAGATGTCCGAGAAGGCTCCCGAGCGAAGCAGCTTTCCATTGCTGACACAGTTGAGTGCTACGCCTCCGGCCATGCACAACCTGCGTTGGCCGGTGCGCGCGGCGAGATCGCGACCAATCCGCAGCATCGCTTCATCCAGCACCGCCTGGATCGACGCCGCGATGTCAGTATGGCGCTGAGTTAGCGGGTCCTGGGGATTGCGGGCCGGTCCCCCGAACAATTCCGCGAACGCGTTGTTCGTCATCCGCAGCCCGGTCGCGTAGTCGAAGTAGGACATGTCGAGCCGGAAAGAGCCGTCCTCCTTGAGATCGATCAGCTTGTCGAGGATCGCCTGGCGGTAGGTAGGACTTCCGTAAGGTGCGAGCCCCATCACCTTGTACTCGCCCGAATTCACTCTGAAGCCGAGATAGTAGGTGAACGCGCTGTACAGGAGGCCGAGCGAATGAGGAAATCGAATTTCGCGCAACATCTCTATCTGGGTACGTTTTCCCAGTGCCAGAGAAGTCGTGGTCCATTCGCCCACACCGTCGACGGTGAGGATCGCGGCATCCTCGAAAGGTGAAGGGAAGAACGCGCTAGCGGCGTGGCTGTAGTGGTGCTCGGAAAACATGAGCCGCTCGTCCCAGTCGATCCCTTCCGCAAGCTCGCTGAGTTCCTTTACGAGAAAGCGACGAAGAAAAAGCTTTTCATGCACCCAGAGCGGCATCGCCTTCGCGAATGATTGGAGGCCGCGGGGAGCGAAACCGAGATAGGTCTCGAGCAGCCGCTCGAACTTGAGGAAAGGTTTCTCGTAAAAGACTATTAGATCGATGTCTTCAATCCGTGTTCGCGCAAACTGCAGGCAGAAAGCAATCGCCGCGGAAGGAAACCGCGCATCGTGCCGTCGCCGCGTGAACCGCTCTTCCTGTGCCGCGGCGACGATCCGGCCATCCTCGATCAGCGCGGCGGCGCTGTCATGATAGAACGCCGAAATGCCAAGGACCTTCATTCAGCGAGGATCAGTATTGACGGGAGAGCGTCTCCGCCCGCGGGCTAGGCTCCGAGCGATCGGTCCAGTACGTGGGTGCCGCGCGGTCGAATGCGCGCTGCAGCGCGTCCTTTCGGGACAAGCGCCTGATCAGCCCCATCGGCGTTATCACGACGAGATAAATAATCGCGAGGACCGCCACCGATACTGTGCGGTTGAGAAGCGCCGCCAACGCCAGCCAGGCACGGGCCGGGACACTGACAACTCGCGGAGCCAAGAACGCGATCAAAAGCAGAATGACGGTGACGGACAGCGGAACGAGACGTGGACTACCTCTGTGCGCAAGCGGCGCTAATCCGATCAGCGCCGCAAGACCGGCGAATACGAACGCGAAGTCGCGCGCGGGATCACGCCGGCGTTTCATTGCCGGCCCATGCCCAGGGCGGATGCGAGGGACCCGAGGCCGGGATACCGTGGACTCACCATAGACAGTCGCGCCGCGATCGCGCGTGCGTGTTCCATGTCGTGCGCGACTGCGTACGTGATTGAGAGCTGGTACAATGTCGCCGGCGCATTGGGGGAAAGCGATAACGATTGCTCGAGGAGCGCGGTTGCGCGCTGTGTATCACCCGCTTGCCTGGCGAGGACGCCAAGGGCGTAAGCGGTAAATGGAGTCGGCTCGATCGCGTACGATCGCTCCAGAAACGGCCGGGCGCGCACCGGCTGCTTTGCATCGAGCAGAGCCGTGCCGGCGAGACGGTACCCTGCTTCTGAGTGCGGCTCACGGCGCATGAGTCCCGCGTATTCCGCAAGCGCGCTGTCCACCTGCCCCCGAGCTTCGAACCGCCGCGCTGTCGCAACCTTCGCTTGGGCCCATTGTATAGTGCCCATCGAAACCTCGAAGGCCAGGCTATCGGTAAAATCGGTGGGCTGGTACGTCCCGCGATAATTCTGTTGCGCGTTCAGCGGAAGAAATGGCCATCGGGTTGTGATCGTCATCACAGTGTGATGAACGATGCGGAGGTCCAGCGCTGTAAGATCCATCCTGCGGCCGTATTCATCCCACCGGGCTAGTCGCTCGAAATCCGCTCTGTCCAGCAGTCCTGACTGCTTCATTGCCTCGAAAAAAGTGCGTCCGAGTAAAAGGTATCCACCCGCATTCGGGTGGACGTGCTCCAGAAAGAGATCCTTCCCCGGTATCCGGTACTGGGCGGCCGAGTCGAACGCTTCTTCCGACGGCACGTAGTGCGCGCCGGTCTTTGAAGCGACGCGCTTGATGATCTCCCGAAACTCTCCCGGAGCGCGAAAGCGTATGAAGTCCAGATCGCGCGCGCGCGTGAAAAGAAATCGAGCTCGCGTAGTGTCGAAGCGCGCCAGCGCACGGCACGCGGAGTCAAACGTTGCTGTCGCAGAGTTGTCGCGCGGCGATGCAACTGAACCGAAAGGCTTTTGGTCTCGCAAATTGCTTGGCGTGCTGCCGATGAAGACGGGCACACCCGCGCGTCGGAAAGCGTCGATCGCGGCGAGCAAGTTACTCTCGAACTGCTTTTTGCCACGCTGGTAAACCTTCCCGCCGAGCGTAATCCGCTGATCGCGCACGACAGTCTCCATTCGGCTGGGATGCGGATCTGGCGTGGCGAATGGCGATTTCCCGTGCGCTGCATCGAACGCATCTCCAACCACATTGCGCAGTAAAAGGAAGGTCTTGAATCGCTGGAGCCTCAAGTACCCGCGAACGAAAGCGGGCACTGCGCCCAGCGTCTCTGTGGATCCGGCTCCGAGCGCGCCGTAGTACTCGTTGTGTCCGGCGTAGATGATCACCGCGTCGGGTCGCTGCGCGATCACCTCCGGGGTGAGATCAGCGATGGTGTAACTGTTGGTCGCCGTGATGCCGAGGTTGACCACTTCCACCGTGTCCGTTGGTAGGACATCCTGGAGCGCGTCGGCGAGGACATTTGAAAAGGCCGCGTTGGCCGGGTACGGGAAACCGGCGGCGGCCGACTCGCCCATGACAAAAATGCGGATTCCGTGCGCCGGCTTCTGGACGAGGAACGCGTCGAACGATGGAGTGGGGGGCGATTTCACGCGAGGGAAATACCGGGCCGCGACACGCCTTCCCGGAACGAGGTAGAGGCCATGCAGCTTTGCCGTCGCTTCGAAGAGAGGTGTTTCGCCACCGTAGTGGGCAACGCGCAGACCGACCTCGAGCACTGCGAACAACAGGAGCGGCGACAGGATCGCTATCACGGAAAAGAGTGCTGTCTTTCTCCGCGAGAGTTCGGGGCTCAACGCTTCATCCGCGAGGGATCGGCTTTTCGGTAAGCTCGGTGGTCATTCTCGGACCAACGGTGATATCCGCAAAACCAGCGACCGCACCTGTCTGCGCGGTAATTCTCGCGGAGCCTACAGCAACCCCCGTTACCACACCCGTGCTGCTTACTGTCGCGATCGTCTTGTCTGAAGAAGACCATTCGAAGGTCAGGCCAATCAGTTCGTCTCCCGCCAGATTGTACGCCGTTGCGGTGAGCTGGGCCGTTCCCCCGACGTCGATGTTTCTCGGCGGCACGCTGATGGTGACGACGGCGACCGCTGTGGAACCTGGTCCGCTGGCACTGTCGCCGCACGAGAGACCGGCCGCTGCCAACAGGCAGAGCAGGAACGCCCGGTAATAAGAATGTGATCGCAAGCCGCCACCTGGAAAATGCAACGCCCGGACCAAGCCGTCCGCGCCATTGCGTGTTTGTTGAACGCCAATCTACGGGGTCAATTCACCCCCAGATTGCGCAGGAGATGCAACTCTCGCAACATCCAATATAAGATGGATCTCTACATTTTCAGTGTCGTTCTCGGAGCCGCAGGGATGGCGGCTATGGCATTCCTCGGCTTCAAGGGCGGCCATGGCGGAGCCGCTCACGGCCACTCGCACGCTGCATCGCACGGCGCTGCTCACGGTCACGGATCAGCGCACGCGCACGCCGTCGCTCACGCCGGCAACGCGAGAGAGGGATCGCAGGTAGCGGTTCATACGCACGCACCGCACATCAACCCCGATGGCTGGAAGTCGCACGCATGGTCGTGGTTGTCCCCGCGCGTCCTCTTCAACGTTCTCGTCGGCTTCGGAGCAACCGGATTGATAATCGAGCGCCTGGTTGGGCCGGTCCTCGCGCTGCCGATCGCGCTCGTCGGCGGAATCGCGTTCGAGGCGGCCGTCGTCCGACCCATATTCAATTCCCTGTTTCGGTTCGCATCAGAGCCGGCTCAAACCCTCGAATCCGCGATCATGTCGGAAGCGAAGGCAGTGACAGGTTTTGATGCGCGCGGCAATGGACTGATTTCTCTCGAATTGGGGGGAGAGATAGTGCAGATTCTCGGAACGCTGACGAATGACGAGCGGACGGCCGGCGTCCGCGTTCGCGCCGGCGACACAGTAAGGATTGAAGAAGTCGACAGCAGCCGCAATCGCGCCACGGTATCACGCATCGGCCTCGGCGAAGCGTGACCACCAAGGCTTCCGTTCTCTCAAAGGATTTTCACAGATGACCCAAACACTGATTATCGTCGCCGCCGTTCTCGTCGGCGTCCTTGGCGTTATTCCACTCATCGTTTCGTCGTTCCTTCGCAACGTGGAAGCGGGAACGATCCGAATGGTGAGCTGGCTTCAGGGCAGCACGATCATTTACCGAGGACCGGGAAAATCGAAAGAGGTTCCACTACTCACCACCGGAACCACATTGTCGAGCAAAGCCATCAACGTCGACTTGGACATCACCGACCAAACCGCCGACCTCGATCGCAACGGGACTCCGCAGCCCATCAAGGTTCGCATTCTCGCGAGCGCGATCGTATCCGTCGGCGACAGCGACACGATGATCAAGACCGCCGCCAATCGATTCTTCTCCAAGGACGAAGCTGACCAGGAGAATATCCTCATCGACCTTCTCTCCAGCTCCGCGCGCCGCGCCATCAATCTTCTTACGCACGATCAGCTCTTCTCGGCCAAGACAGCTCCGCCACTATACGCCGGTGGTCAGCGTGCCGAGCTCGGCACGGGTCCGAGTCAGGGAACCGGTCTCACCGTCGTTCCCAACGAATCCATGGCAGTGACGCGCGTAGCCGAAGCGGCGCTACAGGGCATGGAGGACGATGACGATCCGCTCGCCGTGATCATCAGGAAGGCGTGCTCGAGAGAGCTCACCGACCTCGGGCTCACCTTCAACTCGCTGAACATCAAGGTCGTGCAGTCGGAAGTTGCCGAGTCGAGACGAAGACAATCAGCGGCGGAGGCACAGGCCAATGCCGACATCGTCACCGCCCAGCAAGCGCGGCGCGCAAAGGATGCACAGCTCGAGGCCGAGCGCGTGATCTCGGACAAGCAGCGTGAGCTCGAGCAGACGAAAGCGGCGAACGCCGCGCTCATCGCCGAAGCGGAAGCGAAGAAGCAAACCGCGCTCGGCACTCAGCGAGTCGCTGAGCTCGAGGCCACGCAAATCGCACAAGCCAGAGCCGATGCCGAAAAAATGCGCATCGAAGCG
>DASWDV010000264.1:0-3783 GCA_036395075.1 Gemmatimonadaceae bacterium
TGAAGCGCGGGTCAATGCGCAGCGCGATGAGCTGGCCCGCATCCGTGCCGAGCGCGACGAGCTCGAGAAGAAGATGAGCGGGCTCCAGAACACCGCTCACGAGCTGCGCGACGAGGTGAATCTTCTGGACAAGCAGCACGACGCCACGGCGCGGATGGTGAAATCGCTGGACCAGCAGCTCGTCGCGATCACCGACGAAGTGCAATCGACTACGACGGATCTTGGGAAGTCGGAGCGCGAGGCCGCGATCAAGCGCGCCGTCCTGCAGCGGCGATTGATCGAGATCTATAAGCGCGGTCCGCTCTATTCAGCCGAGGTCCTGTTCTCGGCGCAGTCGGTTGGACAGCTCGTCGCGCGGTACAAGTATTTGCATTTGCTCGCGCTCCGCGACAAAGGTCTGGTTAGCCGACTCGACGAGCTTCACGACAAGATAGAATCGCAGCACGGTCAGCTGGTGCGCCTGCAGAACAGCGTGGCGGAAAACCGTTCTCTCAAAGAGCAGGAGGCAGCTCGCCTCGCCGACCTCGAGAACGCGCAGGCGCGGAGTCTCGTGCGCGTCCAGGAAGACGCCAAGCGGACGAAGGCGCGGCTCGCCGAGCTGGAGAAGAGCGAAGCCCGTTTGAACAACTTCATCGCGTCATTCGAGGCCGAGCGCAGGAGAGCGAGCGGCCGCAGCGGAACGGTAGCGCTGGGACCGAGCTCGATCCGCACGACGGATATTGGCCGGCTCGACTGGCCCGTCAACGGCGCTTTTCTCTACCGCTTTGGCCGGTTTGTAAATCCCAACAACACTACGACGCGCTGGAACGGCATCGGGATCAGCGCGCCGGTCGGGACAGCCGTGAAATCGGTCTCGGCGGGAACAGTCGCGTACGCCGGACCGATGGGTACCTACGGAAATACGGTCATCCTCGAGCACGGCGGAGGCGACTACTCGGTCTACGGTTCGCTGGAGACGATCGCGGTGCGCAAAGGCGCGCGGGTGATCAAAGGTCAGTCGATCGGCACGGTTGGCGTCAGCGATCCCGCTCTCGGCTCACATCTGCATTTCGAGATCAGGCGCGGGGGGCCGGCGGTTGATCCCGCTGAGTGGTTGCGCGCAGTACGGTAGGTAGGCTTACCGGAAACCCGAAGAACTGCAACTGAAGACTACCTGCGGGGAGCTATGCGCGGAGCGGCTGGTGGCTGCGAGCCGGCCCGAAGCTGTCGGCCGGTCCGCTCAGAGCACCTAGCGGGTAGTCTTCAGTTTGCAGTTCCGTTCCCCTATAGGAGCGTCCCGCGCAGGATTAGAAACGCAACCGAGAAATAAATAACCAAGCCGGTAACATCGACGAGCGTCGCGACGAATGGAGCAGATGCGCTCGCGGGATCGAATCCGATGCGCTTGAGAAGGAACGGAAGCATCGAACCCGCGAGCGATCCGAACGCAACGATTCCCACCAGCGCAAATCCGACGGCGATCGCGAGCAGGAAGTAGTGGGGGCCGTAGCTGAAGATGCCGATGTTCTGCCACAGCACTATTCGCGTGAACCCGATCACGCCGAGAATCGCGCCCAATACCAGTCCGGTCGGCAGCTCGCGCAGCGCGATTCGCCACCAGTCCCGGAGCTTGAGCTCCTGGAGAGCCAACGCACGTATCACTAGCGATGTAGCTTGCGACCCGGAATTACCACCAGAGCTCATCACGAGCGGGATGAACATTGCGAGCACGGCGGCATGCTCGATCTCGCCCTGAAACCGCTGCATTGCCGTTGCAGTCAGCATCTCGCTCAGGAATAGAGCGCAGAGCCAGCCTGCGCGTTTCTTGATCATCTGCACGAATCCGATCTCCATGTACGGCGCGTCGAGAGCCTCCATACCTCCGAATCGCTGTACGTCCTCCGTCGATTCCTCGACCAGGGCGTCGAGCACATCGTCGACAGTGACGATGCCGAGCATCCGTCGCCGATCGTCGATCACTGGAATCGCAAGCAGATTGTACTTGGAGATGAGTCGGGCTGCCTCCTCCCGATCTATGTCCGCCGTCACGGTCAGAGGCGGTCTTCGATTTCCGACGTCGAGTACGTTGTCCTCGCGATCGGCGGTCATCAGCTCGCGCAGCGAGACGACGTGGACGAGTGACTGGTCTGTCGGGTCGACAACGTAGATCGCGTAGACCGTCTCCTTCCTGCCTCCGACTTCGCGGATCAGTACGAGCGCGCGGTCGACGGTCCAATCCGACCCGATGCTGACGTACTCGGTTGTCATGATTCCGCCCGCAGTCTCGGGTGGATATTGGAGCAGCTTCTGCAGCGACACTCGCGTGGACTCGCTTACCGTCGCTAAAAGCCTCGGTCGCTCTTCGACTGGCACTTCGCGAAACAGGTCCGCCTGCTGATCGGATGACATCGCTTCGATGAGCGGACCGACCTTTTGACCGTCGATGCGCTGAATGATTGCGCACCGATGGCGCGTAAGCTCGGGATCGTCGAACACCTGTACCGCGAGATCGAACGGCAGCGATGCCATCACCTTCGCAGCGGCTTCCGGCGGCAGCTCCCGAAGGGCCTCGGCGATGTCGGCGGGTCGTAGCTCGCCCAGCGCCTCCTGCAACTCCTCCGGATCCGAATGAACGAGGTAGAGAAGCTGCGCGATCGTGTGTGGAGAGATCTCAATCATTTCGAGTAGTCAACGGTTATTGGAGGTGCGAGCTACGAGTTTGTCAGAAGTGCTGCGGCGAATTGACGAGCATGGCGCCGATCAGATTTGGGCTTCAGACCCTGTCCGGTTACATTTTTCGTCGTCAGCCCTTTCTACCACAGAAAACGACTCAGTGGTCAGACGCGTTTCGACAGTTCTTCGTGGCTGGATCTTCGCCGCGGCCCTCGCGCAGGCAGTATTGCCAGGCGTAGTCGGTATTGTCGACGCGTCAGCGGCGGGCGACGTCGCCTCGGCGGCCATCAGGCCGCACATCGAGTCGCACGGTACGCCCAAGTGTCCGCGCGTCCACCAGGAAGACAACTGCGCGCTCTGCCAGTTCGTCAGCGGCGTGTTGGCTCCGGTGCCGGGCACCGCGCCAATTCCTCTCAACGAAGGCTGCGCTCTTCGCGTCTCAACGGCCGGTCATGAGTCACCGACGTGGCGGGCAAACGGCTCTCCCAGTCTTCCCCGCGCGCCTCCGGTTCAAGCGTAAACCGGCTCGAGACAACTAAGGGTCTCGACCCACCCCGATCTGTGCCGCCGCGGATATACCGCGGCGGAAGACGAACGCTTTTTACCGAGACGAATCCATGTTCTTATTACACTCGCGCCGTGGCCGCGGCCTCGCGCGTGCGGTTGTCGCAGCTGGAGCTTTTTCGTGCTTAACTACAAGCGTGGCTCTCGCACGCCCGGTCCGAGCGGCGAACGCGGACATCACAGGCGTCGTGACTGACGCCGGCAGCGGCCAGCCGTTGCCTTCCGCCGAAGTCAGCATCATGCAGGGAACGCAGATAATCGCCAACGCATCAACCGACGCATTCGGTCGGTACACGGCTCACAACATCGCGCCTGGCAGTTACGATGTGACCGCTCGCTTTCTCGGTTTCGCTCCCCAGTCGAAGTCGATCACGGTCGGCGACAGCAACGCGGACATTCGCGTCGATCTCGCTCTCACAGCGGTTGCCATAAGTCTGCAGGGCGTGACTGTCACTGCCGCGGTGCCGCTCGCTGTCGACACCCGCAGCGGCGATCAGCGGTTCAAGCAGGACCAATATCACGGCGCGCCGACGAACACTACTTCGCAGATTCTCCAGCAGTCTATCG
>DASWDV010000265.1:0-6390 GCA_036395075.1 Gemmatimonadaceae bacterium
TTCGACGGGTCCGCCGGTGACGTTGAGCGGCTCGACGCAGGACGCAGTGATGCGCGGTACGGTGCGCGTCGAACGCGGCACGATCTACATCCCCGAGGTCGCGAAGAAGAAAATCATCGATCTCAGTGACCCCGAGTTTCAGAATGCGGTCGACACTCTTCTCTCACAGAATCGCGAAGTGATGCCGCGCGCGCCCAAAGCGGTGGCGCGCAATCTCCGCCTCGAGAACGTCGCTGTCGACATAGGCTCGGACGTTTGGCTCAGGTCATCGGAAGCGAACATCAAGCTTGGTGGCTCGCTCAACGTCACGCTGTCGCCACCGAATCCCGGCGAGCCGCCCCGACTCGCGCTCGAGGGGAAGCTGAGCGCCGATCGGGGAACTTACAGGCTCAATCTCGTCGATCCGTTCATACAGCCCACCTTCGACGTACAGAGCGGACAGCTCACGTTCTTCGGCACTTCGGATCTGAATCCCGCGCTAGACATCAGCGCGATTCACACCGTGCGGCAGCCGAGGCTGAGTACGAATGGAAGGGATGTCAGGGTGGAAGTCGACATCACGGGAACGTTGGCGCATCCGGAGCTCGGTCTCAGAAATCCGGACAACCTCCCGCTGTCGCAAAGCGACTTGCTTAGTTATCTCGTGACTGGCGAGCCCGCGGTCGGACTCGACAACGGCGGCACGCAGGCGATAGCGACGCGACTGGGAGTGGGCGCCGTTGGAAATCTCCTGGTGAATGCGCTTCCGCAAAACGTAGTCGATTACGTGGAGCTGCAGACCGCGGCGCCCGGGACGGATCAGACGCAAACCACGCAGAATCCGGCGTATTTTGGATTGCTCAACACGCGAGCAGTGCTCGGAAAGCAGTTGGGTAGCAGGTGGTTCCTCGGATTGAGCACCGGTCTTTGCTTCGTGAATCCGAGTGCATTCAAGGAGAATCTTGGCCTTCAGCTCGAGTACCGCATAAGCTCTGTTTACAGCGCACAGGCGGCGATCGAGCCGGGGTCGAGCAACAGCCGATGCGAGTTGAAGGGGAGCACCGCCAGCTTCACGCCGACGCAGACTCCCTCACAGCTGGGCTTCGACCTTTTTCGTAACTGGCGTTTCTAAAGTGTTGATGGCTCGTCAATTACGAAGTTCACGGTAGTGTTCGGGCCTCAAGCCGACGGATCGATGGCGAAGAATCTGCGCGAAAAAGATCTTATGCTGTGCCGCTCCTGCGGTAATGAGGAGCGGGCATCCGAAGGGTATCCGTGCGCCGACTGCGGCACCTTCGTCTGCATCATCTGCAACTTTCGCGGAGTCACGCTCTGCAAGTCATGCCGTACAAAGCGTCCGGAGCCACCGCTGTCGCCGACGTCGACCAAGATCGATTGGCCGGAGCATTGAGCGAAAGCGTCACAGCTATCGCCGCGATTGCGCCGATGCTGTGCGAGCCAGATGTAAGAACGACGCAGGTATCGCAGTTGCTTCACGGCCACATCGCGTACGTCGTGGAGCGAAAGGGCTTGTGGCTACACGTCAAAGGTGCCGACGGCTACCCGGGCTGGGTTCACCAGGGATACGTGGTGACGATGCCGGAGCCAGCCCCTTCATTGGCGACCACGGGTTGGAACGACCCACGTCCTCTTTCGCTCGGCTGCACCGTGCGTGATGAGCGCGGTGCGACGCGTAAGCTGCCGCTGGGCGCGCTGGTCACCGAGGGACAGGAGCGCTTCGGCGGGCTCGCGATGACGTTCGACGAGCGCAGGGACGCTTTTCCCGCCCAGCCCGATTCGATCACGGCGTCGGCGATGACGTTCTTCGAGGGGACATCGTACGAGTGGGGCGGAGTTACGCCGTGGGGATGCGACTGCTCCGGCCTCGTCTCCAGCTCGTTTCATCTCCACGGAGTGCACGTGCCGCGCGACGCGTGGATGCAGGCGATGACGGGCTCGCCTGTGGAATCGATGAGTGAGTTGCGTCCGGCCGACCTGCTATTTTTTTCGGACGAACCCCCGGATGGGAAGATCACGCACGTCGCCATATCGCTGGGCGGGACCCGGGTTGTGCACCTTGCACTAGGGCGCGGGGGGTACGCAGTCGATGATCTTCAGAGCGGAGATGAATACACTGATCTCTTGCTCAAGCGGTTTCGGTTTGGGAGGAGGATCCTTAGCCTGTAATCGATGGGTCCAAGCGCTGCGGACTGCGGAACAACGGCATTGCGGACTGCGGGCCAACGGCATTGCGGACTGCTGACTAACTGCGGATTGGGAGACTAACTGCGAATTGCGAACGAGACTGCTGGTTCGCAATCAGTCCGTAGTAGCTCGCAGCCCCTAGCCGGTCCGCCCATCGCTCCTAGCGGGTAGTCGTAAGTGGCAGTTCGCTGTACCGTCAGCTGACCATCCCGTTCGGCACCCCGCCGACGAGCGGAGTCTGCGTCGGCCCATTCACGAACAGCCTCGCCGCGGCCGCGGGTTGCTCATCGAGCGTTACCTGCATCGTGTACTGACCCGCGATGTTGAGCGGAAGATCCACGACGGCGATGATCGGAAGATCCACCTCGAACATCGGATTTGGCGAGGGCGCGACATTCATCTCTCCCGATGATGACCACAGCTCCTCTTCGAGCGGACTCAGCCAGCGGAACGTCAGCTTGTGACCGCCGACATCATCACTGTTCGCTTTGAGGCGAACGACGAAGTGCGTGCGCGGATGGATCGTCGGTAGTCCGCCCACTTGCACCGCATCGAAGACGCCTAGCACGTTGAGCTTCCCCTCCTGCGAAAGGTTAGCGGCGTCGGCGAACACGGCGAAAGAGATGTGCATGCCGCAAAGTAGCCGCGCCGCGGCTTGCGCGGCTAGCTTTCGGCGATGACAGAATCAGTTGGGCATCCACCAACCATTGCCGACGCGGCCGCGCATGGCGCTTTCGGTCTCACCGATGTTCTCCTGTTCATGATGGCGGTGATCTGGGGGATCAACTTCGTCGTGGTCAAGTACGCGACGCACATCTTCAGCCCCGTGGCATTCACCGGTCTGCGCGTCGGGATCACGGCCGGTTTTCTGCTGCTGGTGGCGCTCGCGCGAGGCGGGTTCGCGGTGGCCCGTCGAGACGTCGCTCGCCTTCTGCTGCTCGGTGTCCTCGGCAACGGCCTGTACCAACTTTTCTTCGTGCACGGAGTAGCGCGCACGCGCGCCGGCAACGCGTCGCTGATTGTCGGCGCCGCGCCGGCGTTTATCGCGCTGATCGCGAGAGCACGCGGACTCGAGCGCGTGAAGAGAGTGACGTTGGTCGGAATCGCTTTGTCCGTGATCGGTGTCGGGCTGGTGATCGTTGGCAGTGCGCACTCCTCCGCTGGTGAGACGACGCTGCTCGGTTCCGTTCTCGTCTTCCTCGGAGTGCTTTGCTGGAGCACGTACACGATCCTGCTCCAGCCTTACACGAGACGGATAGACGTGATTCAGCTCTCCGCGATCACACTCGTGGGAGGCGCCATCCCATTGCTCATAGCGTCGATGCGAGCGCTCATTGCAACCGAGTGGACCAACGTTCCACTCGGCGGCTGGCTCGCGATCTTCTACTCGAGCGTGATCTCGATGGGCGTAGCCTATTTCTTCTGGTATCGCGGTCTGCGCGTGCTCGGTCCGACTCGCACGGCGGTGTACTCCAACCTCCAACCGATCGTTGCACTGCTCGTCGCGTGGGCGTTCCTCGGGGAAATTCCGACGATTTTCCAGGGCGTGGGCGCGGTGACGATCATCGCCGGCGTCTTTCTAACCAGAACATGAGGCTCGTTCTTTTCGACATCGATGGAACGCTTCTCAATTCCGGTGGAATGGGCCGCGCATCGATGCAACGCGCGTTGGGAATGGTCTTTGGCTCGCCCGGCAATCCGTCGTACCGCTACGACGGCAAAACCGACAAGCAGATCGTGCGCGACGTCATGCGCCTCGAAGGACACTCCGACGAGCACATCGATGCGCGAATGGAAAAGCTGATCGGCCTGTACCTCGAAGGGCTGCGCGAGGGTGCGAAGAGCGGAAAGTTCAATGTGCGTCCCTTGGAGGGTGTCGTCGAGCTGCTCGATGCGCTCGAGGCTCGCGACGATGTCGTCCTCGGTCTTCTCACCGGCAACGTCGAATCGGGCGCGCGTACGAAGCTGAAGGCCGCCGGAATCGATCCCGATCGATTCCGTGTGAACGCGTTCGGCTCCGATCACGAGCATCGGCCCGAGCTTCCGGCAATCGCGCAAAGGAGAGCAAGCGAGACGCTCGGTCTCGACATCGCGGGTGAGCGCCTCGTCGTCATCGGCGACACTCCCGCCGACATCGAGTGCGGCCGCGCCCTCGGTGCCAGGGCGATCGGCGTGGCGAGCGGCCACTACACAGTGGAGCAGCTCCAGGCGCACGATCCGTACGCCGTGTTTCCATCACTAAAAAATACAGAACAGGTCCTCGAGACGATCCTCAATGCGTGAAGTGGAGCTCAAGGCGATCGTCGACGATCTGTCCGAGCGGCGCAAGAGAATCGAGGTGGCGGGAGCGGAGCTGTCGTTCGAGGGGAAAATCTCCGACAGGCGCTACGACTTCGCATCGCGTGAGCTGTCGGCGCGCGACGAGGTTCTGAGAACGCGTCGCTACCAGAGCCACGGTTCGACGAGGACGTACCTCGACTGGAAAGGAGCGACTGAGATCACCGGCGTATACAAGACGCGCGAGGAGATCACGACGCCCGTCGACGACCATGAATCACTCGAGAAGATCATCGAGAAACTGGGCCTCGATTTGACCTGGGAGATCGATCGCGAAATCGCGCAGTACCTGTACCGCGGAGCAACCATAAGATTCGAGACTTACGCGCGAATGGACGTGCTCGTCGAGGTCGAGGGCGAGCCCGCCGCCATCGAAGAAGCCATCGAGGCCCTCGGCTTGCCGCGCGGCACGTTCACCAACGAGAGGCTTGTCGATTTTGTTGGTCACTTCGAGGAGAGGACCGGGGTGAGGGCGGCGGTGAGCGAACGGGAGATGGCCGGTGATTACCGATTGAGGGAATCTGGAAGCTGATCGCCGGTGGTCGACCGCTGCTGACAACTGCAACTGCAAGTGAGTCATGAGACGATTGCGGTGATCCGTAATCCGGATAGATTCACTCGGCAATGAATTGTCGATCCCCGCGATGGATTGGTGTTTCGATCCTGTCGCTTATCGCGGCCAGCACGCTGCCCGCACAGGAAAACGCAGCAAAACGTCTCTCCAGCATCGTCGGTGTCGCCGTCGAGGAATACGCGAAAGCGGTCGACGAGCAGGGAAAGCTCATCTCCAAGGACGAGTTCGAAGAGACTTACGGCTTCCTCACCGATGCGAGGCAGGTCGCGACCCGACTCAATACCTACGAGGCGCCGACCACGCGCGCGATTCTCGACAGCCTGATCGCCGCTGTCGCGCAGCGGAAGCCACCAGCGGTCCTCAAAGATCTCCATCGCCGCTTTGCCATCTCGCTCGGAACGGCAGGCGCGATCGATCTCCCCAAAGCCCCACTCGACGTCGCCGAGGGACACGCGCTTTACGCGAAGAATTGCTCGTCGTGCCACGGAGTGATAGCGATGGGAGATGGGCCCGCCGCACGAACGCTTAGCACGCCGCCACCCGCGATTGGGGCGCGGGCTCTCACGCCGGAGCTGACGTCGACGCTCGCCTACAACGTAATCTCCGTTGGGGTTCGTGGAACCGCGATGCCAGCCTTCTCCGCCACGCTCAGTCCGCAACAGCGCTGGAACATCATCAACTACATTTACTCGCTGCGCGGTGAGAGGCTGACGCTTCCGATTGCCCGCGCCGATGCGACAGCAATTCCCGGCGACACCGCATCGCCTGTAATTCTCGCGCTGCTGGATAGCGCGCTCGACTTCGCGCGAAAGGGCCAGACCGCCGAGGCAGGGGATCGCGCCTTCGACGCTTACATCGCGTTCGAGCCGCTCGAGACTCCGGCACGCGCAAAGAAACCAGGTCTCGTCGCGACGATGGAGCGCTACTTCGCCGATTTCAAAGGCGCAGTGAAACGCAACGACATCGCCGGCGCGAAGAGCTCACGCGATGCGATTGCCGATGGTCTGCCCTCGGTCATCGATCTCACTCAGACGCCGTCCGGAAGCTGGGAAGCTTTCTTCCAGTCCTTCCTCATCATTCTGCGTGAAGGATTCGAGGCGATTCTCGTCATCGGCGCCGTCGTGGCCTTTCTGCTCAAGACGGGACATCGCGAGCGGCTGCGCGACATCTGGACGGGTGTCGCGCTCGGTCTCGTCGCGAGCGCGGTGACTGCGGTCGTGCTCAAGACGTTGCTCGGCGCCATGCCGGCGAGTCGCGAGATCATCGAGGGCGTAACGCTGCTCGCCGCCGTCGCG
>DASWDV010000266.1:0-26227 GCA_036395075.1 Gemmatimonadaceae bacterium
CAACCGGATTTCCTGACGGCGACAAAATTCGTCAACGCACTGATCAAGACGGGAATCGTAGTCCAACGCGCCACGGCGCCATTCACAGTAGGCGGTAGGAATTATTCCGCCGGGTCGTATGTGGTGAAGACCGCGCAGGCATTCCGTCCGCACGTCCTCGACATGTTCGAGCCGCAGGATCATCCCAACGACATTCCCTATCCCGGTGGACCACCGACGCCGCCTTACGACAACGCGGGCTGGACGCTCGCCTACCAGATGGGAGTGCAATTCGATCGCATCCTCGATCCCTTCGGCGGCCCTTTCACGCCTATCACTGGGTTCGCAAAACCGCAGACTCAGCGTGTCGCGTCCGCCGTCGCCGGTTACGCTTTCAGTCATTCCGTGAACGATGCTTTCACGGCGGTGAATCGTCTGCTCGCCCGTGGCGAGGACGTCTACACACTGCTCTCTCCGCTCAGCATCAACGGGCGGACGTACAGCGCGGGCACGTTTTACGTCCCCGCCAAGCCAACGACGCTTCCCGTTCTGAAACAGCTCGCCGACGAGAAGGGACTTGCCTTCGATGCGTTCGATACGGAGGTATCGTCTTCTTCACTCCGCCGTGTTCGGCCGGCTCGCATCGGGCTGTGGGATCAATATGGCGGCGCGATAACGTCCGGTTGGGCGCGCTTCATCCTCGAGCAGTTCGAATTCCCCTATGAGGTGGTTTACCCACCGACGCTCGACGCCGGCAATCTGATCAGTAAGTTCGATGTCCTGATTCTTCCGGACGGGGCAACGTTCGCACGCCCCAACGCGCGCACCGCCCCTCGGATCAATCCCGAAGATGTGCCCGCCGAATACCGCGATCGTGTCGGCACGCTTAGTGTGGCGAAAACAATTCCGCAGCTGTTGGAATTCTTGAATGCCGGTGGGACCATCCTGGCAATCGGATCCGCTACTGATCTTGGCATTCAGCTTCAGCTTCCTATTGCGAACGCTCTCGTCGACAGCACCGGGCGATCGCTCCCACGGACAAAGTTCTATGTTCCAGGGTCGATTCTCACCATGCGCGTCGACACCACGGCCAGTCTCGCCGAGGGCTTACGACCGACGACTGATTTCTATTACGATAACGCGCCCGCATTCCGACTACTGCCGGCGGCGGACGCTCGCGGGGTGAAGCGGATCGTCTGGATCGACACGCCCACTCCACTGCGAAGCGGCTGGGCGTGGGGCCAAAAATATCTGAGCGGTGTAACAGAGGTTCTACAGTCACCCGTCGGAAAGGGCATGCTGGTCTTGTATGGGCCGGATCCTTATTTCCGCTCGCAACCGCACGGGACTTTCAAGCTCCTGTTCAACGGTCTGCTCTATCGCACCGCCCTCGGAGATTAGATGATCCGCTCAGGTATTTTGCTCGCGACGCTGGCTGTGTCCGGCTGCTCCTATTTTCAGTCGGGCGGCACGACAGAGCCGGCTCCCGCGACCGCTCAGAAAACGACGCCAGCTCGGGCGCGGCCGGCCGTACGCGTCACGAGCAGCGCCGAGCTGCTGAGCGCGATGCACGACCGCTACGATGGAAAGTACGTGAAAACCATCAGCTTTCTTCAGAACAACACCCGCTATACGACCACTGGACAGGAAGTAAAATCACAGTGGTACGAGCACATCGAGGTACCCGGCAAGCTTCGCATCGCGTTCCTTCCCGCCTCGCAGAAGAGTGGACTGGTCCAGGTCGGTGACCGGGTCGCCACGTTTGACAACGGAATTCGCGTCGACTTCCGACCATCGATTAATCCTCTTCTCCTGCTGACGGCCGATGTCTATGTCGCTCCGGTTGCAACTATCACGCGGGCGCTGGACTCACTCCACGTGGACAGCAACATAATCCGCAGCGACGTATGGGACGGTCAGCCCGTTTACGTTGTTGGCGCAAAAGCCGGAGATTCTACCTCTACTCAAATGTGGGTCGACAGCGACAACCTGCGACTCGTGCGCTTCATCCAGCGGCAGAAGGCCGGCGACCGTACTATCGTCAGCGACAACCGCATTCAGGGTTACAAAGACATTCAGGGCTTCGAGATTCCGACTGAATTTGTGGTTATTCGGAATGGGCGCCCATTCTGGCGCGAGGAGTACGCCGACCTGCGCGTCAATGAGGATTTTCCAGCGGGTACTTTCGACCAGGCTCGCTGGAACGACATTCCCATTCCAAAGTAGATGTTGGCTGAAAAAATTCGCGTTGCGGCGCTCGAGCACCCGGCGCACGAACTTCACAGGCGAACGAAAATGAGACCGGGATTTCTGCTAGCGACGGCGGGACTCTTTGCCGTAAATCTTTCCGCGCAGGGGCGCGTGCAGCGGCCCATGACGTTTGAGGATTTTGCCGCCGTCCGAAATGTCGGCGATCCGCAGCTTTCGCCCGACGGACGTTGGTTGCTTTACTCGGTGCGAACGACGAACGTCGCCAACAATTCGCGCGCAACGGTGACGAGGTTGGCTTCGGTGGCCACGACAATCGGGGCCCGATCAGTCGTGTCAGGCGCTCGCAATGCTGATTCAATTGGGGCGCGACAGTTCCCCGATACGAATACACGTGCGAGCGAGGCGCGCTGGTCGCCAGACGGGAAGCGAATCGCGTACATCGCCGCTGGCCAACTTTGGATTGCCGACGCCAGCGGCGCAAACGCCCGACAGATTTCGAATGTGAATGGGGGCGCCAGCGGCCCGGTATGGTCGTCGACCGGAGACCGGATCGCGTTCGTAAGTGGAGTCTACCCCGATTGTGACAGTGACGCCTGCAACATCGAGCGCGCCAAGTCTGCCGACACAGGAAAGGTGAAAGCGCACATCGCCGATAACCTGCTCTACCGGCACTGGACCGAGTGGATTGGGGCGACACGCTCCCACCTCTTTATCGTGGCGCCGGACGGAACAGCGCTGCGCGATGTGACAAGCGGCGTCAAGTACGACATCCCGCCCGGCCCGTTCGGCGGTAGCGAGGCGTACGCCTTTTCGCCCGACGGAAAGGAGCTCGCCTACACCGCGAAGGATCAGGCACGCGAAGATGCCTGGTCGACCGACCTGAATGTCTACACTGTCTCCGTCAACGGCGGCGTGCCTGTCGTCATCACTGCTGATAACCGCGGTGCCGACCAGAATCCGGTTTATTCTCCCGACGGCCGGACGATTCTTTACGCGTCACAAGCGCGGCCAGGATTCGAGTCCGATCGGCAGCGCCTTATGGCCTACGACCGCACATCCAAAACATCGCGCGAGCTTCTGCCAGCCTGGGACAGAAACGCCGACGCGTACGCTTTTTCTCCCGCCGGAGACGCGATATACGTGAACACCGTCGATGCGAGCCGCACCAAGCTCTATCGCATCACGCGCTCCTCCTCCGGCTGGGCGACCACTCCGCGACTCCTCTCTTCCGGCGGCAACAATTTCGCGCTCTCCGTTGCACGCGATGGGAAAACGATTGCGTGGCTGCAGGACGCGACCGAGCGTCCCGCGGAGGTGGTGGTCGCGACGGTAGGGCCGACCGGGCTGAGCAACGTTCGCCGCCTGACCCATGAGAACGACGCGCTTCTCGCCCAGCTCAAGCTCAACCCCGCCGAAGACTTCTGGTTCAAGGGTGCCGACGGGGACAGCGTTCAGGGTTTCGTGATCAAACCGCCACAGTATCAACCCGGCAAGAAGTTTCCGGTTTTATTTCTCATTCATGGCGGGCCGCAGGGCGAATGGCTCGATCAGTGGCATGGACGGTGGAATTTCGAGCTGTTCGCATCTCCCGGGTTTGGTATCGTTGCAATCAATCCACGCGGATCGTTCGGGTACGGTCAGCGGTTCGTGGATCAAATCAGTAGGGATTGGGGCGGCAAAGCGTAC
Organism: Gemmatimonadaceae bacterium; assembly: GCA_036395075.1. GTDB lineage: Bacteria > Gemmatimonadota > Gemmatimonadetes > Gemmatimonadales > Gemmatimonadaceae > UBA4720. Next base: position 3,877 of record DASWDV010000266.1, read on the forward strand.
ACCGATCTGATGAACGGTCTCGACGCGGCGCTTGCGCGCCATACCTGGCTGGACTCGACACGCATGGGAGCGGCGGGCGGGTCCTACGGCGGCTACATGACGAACTGGATAGCGGGACACTCGAACCGCTTCAAGGCTTTGTTCACGCACGCCGGCGTCTACAATCTCGAGAACATGTACGGTGCGACCGAAGAGATCTGGTTCAGCGACTGGGAGTTCGGTGGCCCGTACTGGAACAAAGCCGCGATGGACTCAGTTTACCGCCGTTGGTCGCCGCATCTCTTCGCGGCCAACTTTCACACTCCGCATCTGGTTGTGGTCGGCGAGATGGACTACCGGGTGCCGTACACCGAAGGCTTGTCTCTCTTCACTGCGTTGCAGCGGCAAGGCGTGCCGAGCCGGCTGATCGACTTTCCAGATGAAGGTCACTGGATCGGAAAGCCGCAGAACCAGAGACTGTGGTGGCACGAAGCACTGGGATGGTTCGAAAAATATCTGAAGCCCTAGTCATCGGTACCCAGCGGCCTGCATCGTAAACAGCTCCTCGTATAGGCCTCGCCGCGTTACGAGCTCTTCGTGTGAGCCCTGCTCCTCGACCTTTCCGTGACGCAGCACGATAATCCGGTCGGCCATGCGCACGGTTGAGAAGCGGTGAGAGATAAGCACGGCCATCCGGCCTGCCACTAGCTCCGAAAAGCGCAGGAACACCTCGTACTCGGCGCGCGCGTCGAGGGCGGCGGTCGGCTCGTCGAGAATCAGAACCTGTGCGTCGCGAATATACGCGCGAGCGAGCGCTATCTTCTGCCATTCTCCTCCCGACAAATCGACGCCGTCGTCGAATCGTCGCCCCAGCATCTGCTGATAGCCTTTTGGAAAACGCGGCAGGAGTGATGCAGCGAGCGAGTTTTCTGCAGCAGTGGTTATCCCGGGAGGAGTTCCATTGTTGCGCTCGAGTTCTTCGCGAACCGAGTCGATCTCGCCAACGCCGATGTTCTCGTCGAATCGCATGTCGTAACGAACGAAGTCCTGAAAGATGACTCCAATCGCGCGACGCAGACTGCCGAGGTCGTATTCCTTCAAATCGCGGCCGTCGAGCGTGATTCTGCCTTCAGTCGGATCGTACAGCCGCGCCAGAAGCTTCGTGATCGTCGTCTTTCCGGCGCCGTTCTCGCCGACAAGCGCGACCCGCTCTCCCGGCTTCAACACCAGATGCACTTCGCGGATCGCCCACCGTTCGCTACCCGGATAGCGGAAGCCGACGTTCTCGAACACGAATCCGCTCCGAATTTTCGCAGGCACGGGTATCGCGTTCGGAACCGACTCGATCGTCGGCCGCATCTCCAGGAACACAAACAGGTCACGCAGATAAAGCGCCTGCTCGTACACGTTACTTGCTGACAGCAGGATGTTCTGGATGACGTCGCGGCCGCGACCGAAGGAGGCAGCGAGAAAAGTCAGAGTTCCAATGGTGATGTCGCCCCGGACTGCGCGCATCAGGATGACGACGTATGCCGCGTAGTAGCCAATGGTCCCCAGTATCGAAAGCAGAGCGCTGACGATTCCGCGCCGAATGGAGAGATCCCGATTCGCCTCGTAGAATCGTTGTGACAAGTCCCTGTACCGCTCGGTCAGCCACGACGCGAGCCCGAACATCTGGACCTCTTTCGCCGTCTTGTCGCTGGCGCCGACGTAGCGCAGGTAGTCCAGCTGCCTGCGCTCAGGTGTCCACCGAAAGAGGAGGGAATAACCCAACGACGCGAAATGCGTTTCCCCGAGGAAGCTCGGAACCACCGCGACGGCGAGCAGCAGGAGAAGCCATGGGTTGTAGGCGATCAGCGCGCCCGCCAGCGTCAGCAGCGTCAACGCATCCTGTGACATCGAGAGGAGCAAACTCAGGAGCGCGATTCGTCCGACAGTCTGTCTTCGCGCGCGCTCGAGATGGTCATAGAATTCCGGATCCTCGAACTGCGCCAGATCGAGCTTCGCAGCGTGCTCCATTAGGCGAACGCTCATCGCATTCGAGAAGAGATCACCGAGCAGGCTTTCGGTGAGTGACGATGCCCTGGCGAGAATCTCGCTCACGAGCACGATCCCAAGCTCCAGCACCAGGTAGCGCCACACTTGCGAGAGGGAAGTGTTGCCCGCTTTTGCGGCGATGACCGAGTCGAGGATGAGTTTTCCGACCCAGAAGGTGGCGACCGGAACCACCGAGCGCACAACGCGCAGCACAACAATCGTCGAGGTGTAGCCGCGGTGCGTACGCCAGATCAATCGAAAAAGCGCCGGAATGTAGCGAAGGGCTTCGAGTCGTTCCTTCCAGCTCGCCGGTTGCGCCGCGCGGCGTCGACCGAGCGGTGCCGGCACGAATACCGGGTGGCTCATAGACCCGCCATCGTTTCTCTAAGCGTTTGCTCGCCGGTTGGATAAAGGCGCGGGTTCCTCGCGGTCTGTCTCATAGCCCTCAGCAACCCACGCATCATAACCGCCGGCGAGATTTGACACGTTGCGAAGTCCACGGGACTGAAGAAAGCTCGCCGCGATCGACGACCTGCCGCCACCCTGGCAATGCAGAACGATCGGAGTCGCTGTGTCGAGCTGGTCGAGGCGGTCCGGCAGCGCCGCCAGCGGAACGTGAATCGCGCCAGGCAAATGGCCCTTTCTCCATTCCTCGGGACTCCGAACATCGACTATCTGGACGCCGTCGACGGCCGCGATAGTGCGCAACTCTCTCGGATCTACATGGGGAAGCTGCTCCAGCTCCCGAGCCCGCGACGTCCACTCCTGAAAAATGTTCTTTCCGAAGATTCCGCGAACACGGTTCAAGCCGATTTTGCACAGGTCGCGTAGTGTTGCTTTTACGGCTTCGTCGCTCCCGACATCCGTGATCAGATAGAAGTCCGCGTTCTCGGGGATCAGGGCACCGCTCCAGTTTAGAAAAGACTTGCCGAGCGGAATGCTGAACGTCGCCGGTATGTGTCCCGCCGCGAACTGCGCGGCCGGCCGAGTGTCGATCACAGTCACGCCATTCTCGAGAGCACTTTCCAGTTCCCGAATACCCAGGAATTTTGGTTCAGAAGTTTTCAGGCGTTCGGTTCCGATTCTGTTGACGCGTTTCATCGCCGCGAAATACCGCGGTGGCACGGGCTGATCCTCGAGGACTTTCGCGACGAAATCGGCTTCGCTCATGTCCGCAAAAGCCCAGTTGAAGAGTTTTTCGTACCCGAGGGTCGATTGCGGCATGGCGCCCAGCGACTTGCCGCACGCCGACCCGGTTCCGTGACCCGGCCAGATCTGTAAATGGTCCGGCTCGGCTTTGAGCCGCTGGAGCGACCGAAATAATTCCCGCGCCGACTTCTCCATGTTTCCTTCGACGCCCGCCGCACGCTCCAGCAGGTCGGGGCGACCGACGTCTCCCACGAAAACGAAGTCTCCCGTAAGCGCGCCAACGGGCGTCTCTCCGCGCTCGAGGTCAGATACGAAAAAAGTCAGGTGCTCCGGCGTGTGCCCCGGCGTGTGCCGGACGCGCAGGCGAATTCGACCGACTGCGATGTCGGATCCTTCCAGCAGTGGATTCGCAGCTTGCATCGCCTCGTCAGCGTAGCCCCACGTACCTTTCCCTTCCCCGGAAAGGTGCAATGTCGCCCCTGCAGCTTCGGCGAGCGCGTGGGCTCCTGAAACGAAGTCGGCGTGGATGTGCGTTTCCGTCACGTGGGTGATGCGCACCCGGTCGGCGCCGGCGGCACGCGTGTATTGCGCCACGTCGGCGTGCGGGTCGACGACAATCGCTTCTCTCGTCGTCTCGCAGGCGATCAGGTAGCTCGCTTGCGCCAGATTCTCGTCGTAAAATCGTCTAAAGATCATCGCGAGTGAAAGCAGCCTACGTAAGCGTTGCTGGATGTGCGGACAGTGGTTAGCGTCATACTACAAGGTGGCTACTCCGCTACACCGGTTGACCGACTTACCGCGCAATATACTACTACGTGAATACCGACCCCGACCCCGACGCCGAGCGCAAGACGACCGATCTCACCCGCGAGGAGCTAATTCGCTACAGCCGCCACATCCTGCTGCCGCAGGTTGGCGAGGGAGGGCAGCGGACGCTCAAGAAGTCGCGAGTGCTCGTCGTCGGCGCCGGGGGGCTTGGATCGCCAGTGGCGCTCTATCTGGCCGCCGCAGGCGTCGGCACTCTCGGCCTTGTCGACTTCGACGCGGTGGACCTTTCAAACCTTCAGCGACAAATCCTTCACGGATCGGCGGGAGTGGGAAGCTCGAAAATCGATTCGGCGCGCGACCGTCTTCGAGACATCAATCCCAACGTCCGAATTGAGTCGTACGAGACGCGCTTCACATCGAGCAATGCTCTCGAGATCGCTCGCGCGTACGACCTGATTGTCGACGGAACCGACAACTTCGCGACCCGATATCTGGTGAATGATGCATCGGTTCTGCTCGGGATTCCGAACGTCTACGGAAGCGTTTACCGATTCGAGGGTCAGGCATCGGTGTTTGGCGCAACTAACGGCCCCTGCTATCGGTGCCTCTTTCGCGAGCCTCCCCCGCCAGATCTGGTACCGAGTTGCGCGGAGGGAGGTGTCCTTGGCGTAGTCCCTGGCGTGGTGGGCACCATTCAGGCAACCGAAGCGATCAAGATGCTACTCGGATTGGGCGACACCCTCGCTGGAAGACTCTTGATGATCGACGTGTTGGCAATGTCCTTCCGGACGCTAGAAATCCGAAAGGATCCGGAATGTCCGGCATGCGGAACTCACGAGATCACGCAGCTAATCGACTATGAGGAGTTTTGCAGCGGTGCGGCGACGGCGAACCAGGCGACTCGCAGCGCGGTTACAGAGATTCAGCCGACGCAGCTGGCCGAGCGTCTGGAAAGTGGGGAGAAGCTCGAGATCATCGACGTGCGCGAGCCATACGAATGGCAGATTGGACACATACCGGGTGCGCGTCTCGTTCCGCTCGACCAGTTAACAGCCGAGATTCCGCGCCTCGACAAGCGGAGAGAAATCATTCTGTATTGCAAAGTCGGCGGGCGGAGCAGACACGCCGCGGAGCAGCTCGCCGCGGCCGGTGTGACGGAGGTACGAAACCTCGCGGGTGGCATCCTCAGGTGGATCGAGGAGGTCGATCCGACGATGACGAGGTATTAGTTGATCCCAGCCGATCCGATCGAGCGTTTTCGCAGCGTTTACGCGCTCGCAGAAAAGATCGACCGATCCATTATCCCAGAGCCGAATGCAATGTCGCTCGGAACCATCGAGCGCGGCGATCAGCCGTCGGTGCGAATCGTCCTGCTCAAGGGATTCGACGACCGAGGGTTCGTGTTCTACACCAATCACGAGGGAAGGAAGGGCCGGCATCTCGGTGCGCACCCCAAAGCTGCGCTCTGCTTTTACTGGGCGCCCATCGATATCCAGGTCCGGATCGAGGGAACGGTTACGAAAGTTGCAGATAAGGAGGCCGATGCCTATTTCGCCACGCGTGCGCGGCTCAGCCAGATTGGGGCTTGGGCCTCGCGTCAGAGCGAGCCACTCGAAAGTGACACCGCGCTCGACGAGCGCGTCGCAAAATACGAGAAGGAATTCGCGGGGCGAGATGTTCCGCGTCCCAAGTTCTGGTCGGGATTTCGCGTCTGGCCGGAGCGGATCGAGTTCTGGAAGGCGAGGGCTAATCGTCTTCATGAGCGACATCTCTACGTGAGAGAAGCCGACGGCTGGCGAATCGAGACACTCTACCCGTGACAATCAGCCGGTACCAATGGAGCCACACACACCATAAAATGTTGAGATGACGAGCACTCGGATTCCCCCGGCATCGAAAACCGCGCATCCCGCGCCCTCTGTGGCACCGGTGCCCGACGAGCCATGGACCATCGCGTCGGCACGCAGCCTGTACAACATCGAGGGCTGGGGAATCGGCTTCTTCGATATCAACGACGCGGGCCACGTCGTGGTCAAGCCGGACCGCGAAAAGACAGATCGCGAGCTCGACCTGTTCGAGCTGGCCAACGATCTCGAAGAGCAAGGCGTCGGATTGCCGCTCCTTCTCCGCTTCTCGGACATCCTGCGCTCGAGAATTGAATCGCTGAACGAGAAGTTCGCGCATGCCCGCGAAGAGTACGGGTATGAGGGCGGCTACACGACGGTCTATCCGATCAAGGTCAATCAGCAGCGACACGTAGTCGAAGAGATCGTCGAGTTCGGAAAAAGCGCTGGCGTCGGACTCGAATGCGGCAGCAAGCCAGAGCTGCAGGCCGTGCTCGGCCTCGCCGAGCATACCGATCACCTCATCGTTTGCAATGGGTACAAGGACGAGGAATTCATGCGGCTCGCGCTCATGGGGCAGAAGCTCGGGCACCAGGTCTTCATCGTCCTCGAGCAGTTGAGCGAGGTCGACGTGTTGCTGCAGGTTGCCGACGAGCTGGGCGTGAATCCGACTGCGGGTGTTCGAATCAAGCTGTACTCGGAGGGCTCCGGCCGCTGGGCCAAGAGCGGAGGGGAGAAGTCCAAGTTCGGATTGAGTACCGCGCAACTGGTCAAGCTGGTCGACAAGCTCAGGGCTCTGGGGCGGCTCGACATCCTCAAGCTCATTCACTTTCACCTCGGCTCGCAGATCACGGATATCCGCTACATCAAGTCCGGACTCCAGGAAGTCTCGCGTTATTACGCGGAGCTGCGCGGACTGGGCGTCGACATCACGCACGTCGACGTTGGTGGGGGCCTGGGCGTCGACTATGACGGTAGTGGTTCGACATCGCAGGCGAGCGTGAACTACACGCTCCAGGAATACGCGGATGATGTGATCTATACCATATCCGAAGCGTGTCGACAGCATCACCTGCCAATGCCGCACATCATAAGTGAGTCCGGCCGCGCGCTCACCGCGCATCACGCCTTGCTGTTGCTCAGCGTGATCGACGTCGAGTCGCAGGCGGATAATGCCGTGCCGGAACTGACCAAGGACCAGCATACGCTGCTTCACGAAATGGCGGCCGATTATGCGGCGGTGTCGAAGCGGGTGTCGAAGAAGCGGGTGCGCGAGGTTTATCACGACGCGACGTTCGACAAGGAGCGCGCGCAGGAGCTATTCAATAGCGGCGTGCTGACTCTGCGCGACCGCGCCGTTGCCGAACAGATCTATCTCTCGACGATCGCCACGGTTGCGAGGATTGCGCAGAAGGATCGCGACGAATACACGGACATCATCGACGATCTCGAGGCGACGATGGTCGACCGCTACTTCTGCAACTTCTCACTTTTTCAGTCGCTCCCGGACAGTTGGGCGATCGACCAGATTTTTCCGATAATGCCGATCCATCGACTGAACGAGGAGCCGACCCGGCGCGGCACCATTCAGGATGTGACCTGCGATTCGGATGGGAAGATCGAGACCTTCATCGGCGACCGTGTGCCTCATAAGAGCCTCGAGCTGCATCCCTTCAACGACGGTGATCCCTACATCATCGGGATCTTTCTGACCGGCGCGTATCAGGAGATTCTGGGCGATCTCCACAATCTCTTCGGGGACACGAACGCGGTGCACATCAGATTGTCCGAGTCAAAGGGATACGAGGTCACGGATCTGGTGCACGGCGACACGGTGACTGAGGTGCTCGACTACGTACAGTTCCGGGCGTCGGACCTGCTTGCGACTTTCCGTCGCAAAGTCGCCAACGCGACAGGCGTTGCGCGACAGGATGCCAATATGTTCATCGCTGATTACGTCGCCGGGCTGGAAGGCTACACGTACCTCGAGGGAGAGGCAGCCCGGTAGGCGGCGAAGACCTTCGGTACGGGCAACTGCGAACGGGTCACTAGCACGCCTAACCGTAACGCGTCACTTGTACGTGTAGACAAAGCTTCCGGCTTTTAGGTTTAAGCGAACCTCTTCTCCACTTCTTTCCAATTAACCACGTTCCACCAGGCGCTGATGTAATCAGGCCGCCGGTTTTGGTACTTCAGATAGTAGGCGTGCTCCCAGACGTCGAGGCCCAGAATCGCTTTTTGGCCTTCCATTAGCGGATTATCCTGGTTTGGCGTGCTCGTGATGGAGAGTTTGCCGCCAGTGGTTACGAGCCACGCCCAGCCCGATCCGAAGCGTCCAACCGCGGCGGCGCTGAACTGCTCGCGAAACTTTGCGAAATCTCCGAATGCGCTCTTGATGGCGCTCCCCAGCTCGCCACCCGGCTCGCCACCTCCCTTGGGCGTCATGAGCTGCCAGAACATCGAGTGGTTCCAGTGCCCGCCGCCATTATTTCGAACCGCTGTCCGCACGGCTTCGGGTACTTTGCTCACGCTCCTCATCAAGTCGTCGAGAGATTTGTTCGCGAGCTCCGGCGCTTTCTCGATCGCGGCGTTCAGATTATTCACGTAGGTCTGGTGATGCTTGCCGTGATGGATCTCCATCGTTTTCGCATCGATGTGGGGCTCGAGCGCTGCAAAGTCGTATGGAAGCGGTGGAAGTGTGAATGCCATTGTCTTTCTCCTGGGTGTTGCTCAGCCCGCGCTGAGCGACTTGCAAGTTCCTGTTTTTGCCGAGTCAACCGTCTCGGCTTCGAACAGTGCTCGGATCGAACGGCTTCGATCGACGGCCACGATACGCACTGATTAGACCCGGAAGTATCGAGAGGAAAATGACTATCGCGACGACGATCTCGATGTGTTGATCGATTCCGGGAATATAATTACCAAGGAAGAATCCGATCGCGAGCATGCTCCAGATCCATGCAAAAGCGCCGATGACGTTGAACGTCATGAATTGCCTGAAGCTCATTCCTCCTACGCCCGCTATTACCGGCGCGAACGTGCGGATGACAGGCATGAATTGGGCTAGCACGATCGTTTTCCGACCGTATTTCTCATAGAACTCGTGGGCGCGCATAGCATGCTTCTTGTTGAAGAAGAGGCTCCCCTCGCGACGGAAGATTCTTGGACCAGTGCTGCGACCGATAAGATACCCGACTGAATTCCCGCAGATAGCCGCGACGGTCAGCGACGGCGCTAGCGCGTATACGTTCAGAAGTCCTCGTGCAGCGAAGAGCCCAGCGGTAACGAGAAGAGAGTCGCCGGGCAGGAACACTCCGACGAGAAGCCCGGTCTCGGAAAACACGATCGCGGCGAGGCCGAAAAATCCTGCCCACTGCACGAGGGCCGACGGATTCGAGAGACGGTGGAATAGCTCGGTGATTGGCTGCATGACGCAGGTTTAGTAAGCGCGGGTTCTTGCGAGGCGGAATGGAAGAGAGGCGTTCAAGTTCATCGGCACCGCGACCCAAAGCAACTACCGGAGAATGGCTTCTGGCGTTTCCTGAGGAACGTCCCAGAGGATTTGGTCGCGCACCGGGACGAGCAGAGCGAATCTTCAACGTTCTCGCGGTTGCGGTACTGGTGCTCTTCGCTATGGGGTGGTCGTGGTCGATCGCGCGCGCTCGCGCGTCCGGTGAAGCAGAGACAGTAACGCCTGCCACCGCAAACATCACCACTGCACTCACTGACGGGTCGGCGCCGTCGGTAGCGTACCTGACGGGCGCCGCTCTCACCGCGCTCACAGCGGTCGCACCGCCGGCCCGCGGCGAAAGCGGAAAGCTTCGCGTCAGAATCCAGCAGGGCGGCACGCCAATCACTCCAATCCTCGCTGATACGCTCCCGCCAGGATCAGTTGCCACTTTCTCCTCGGGCGCAGCAGCCGAGTCGACGTCCAAACTTGTCGCGCCGCAGCGACCCGGTATTTGGAATCTGGCGCTCAAGATCGGTAACGCGATCAAGCCACTCGCCGGTTTCAGCGTCATCACGCTCCGCCCCGCAACCGAGAAGAGAGCCGGCCGGCTCGGGCTTTATTACATCGGCAACTGGCCAGCCGCGCAAAAAGGTCGGCCGGGAGTCAACTACGATCCGCCGAGCGGGTTCATCGAAGTCAGTCCGCAGAACCAGAACACTCAGCTCTCGGACCATTTCAGACTCAAGGATTTTCTTCCGCACGATCAGCAGAACGTCTGGCCCAAGTACATCGTCGTCGACATGAAGATGATCGACAAGGACGAGCTCGTATTGCAGGACTTGCAGCAGCACGGCATCAACCCGAACGGCGTGCGGGTGATGAGCGGGTTTCGAACCCCCCAGTACAACGCGGGGGGCGGTGACCCGCGAGGTCGCGCCGCTCTGAGCCGCCATATGTATGGTGATGCCAATGACATCTTTATCGACAACGACGGTGACGGTCAGATGGACGACCTGAATCATGACGGGCGCGTGAATATTGCAGATGCCAAGGTGATCCTCGACGCCGTAAATCGCGTCGAGCGGGCACACCCTTCGCTGGTAGGAGGGTGCGGCGTATATTCCGGCACGTCCGCGCACGGGCCGTTCACCCATATCGACACGCGAGGCTATCCCGCCCGCTGGATTGGAACAGGAGACAGCTAATGGAGACCACAACAACCGGCAGCCCCGCGACCGCGACCGAGGATCATCGGCACGCACCCGCCAACCCCAAGCGAGACCCCGCTATGCCGGTGCGTCTCGCCGATCTGGAGCCGTACGTTGGGTTGGGCTACCTGTCGAAGCTGTTCAAGCTCATGGCGATCATACTGCTGCTTCTGCTCGTCTCGGAGATCATCACAGGGCTTGTCACCCAGGGCACCACGTCGATCCCGACGCTGCTCGGCGAGATGAGTCGACTCGTCGTGCTGGCCGGTCTGCTGTGGGGCAGCGGGGATCTGGCCCTCCTTCTCATCGACATGGGACACGACGTGCGAGCGACGAGAATCCTTCTCGGCAGACAGGCCCTGCACCAGACGGGCTCGACGGGAATCACTCCGCCATCGGGTTCGCCGCGCGTCGAGGGCGGTAGCTTCGTGGAGCGTGGACCCCGCTAAGCTTTTCACCATCGGTCACTCGACCAGGACGCTCGAACAGTTTCTTGAGCTACTGCAAAGGGAAGGCGTGTCGCATCTGATCGATGTGCGCGCCTTTCCCGCATCAGCTCGCTACCCGCATTTCTCGCTGGCGAATCTCGAGAAAACATTGCCAGAGCACGGAATCAAGTACACGCATTTCCCAACGCTCGGCGGCCGGCGGAGGGTAAGGAGAGATTCCCACAACACGCTCTGGCGAAACGCGGGATTCCGCGGCTATGCGGATTACATGGAGACACGGGACTTCGACAACGCCCTCGACGACCTCCTGCGAGTATCTGCTCTGGCGCCGACGGTGATAATGTGCGCGGAAGCCGTTCCCTGGCGGTGTCATCGGTCACTCATCTCGGATGCGGTTGTCGCCAGAGGCATACCGGTCTTTCATATCCTCGATTCCGGAAACCAGCCACACCATTTGACATCGTTCGCCCGAATCACCGGGGACGGACGCGTCCGCTACGATGTAGCAGCGCAAAGCGACTTGTTTACTGCCGATACTTCGTAGAGCGCGCGGTCGAAGACGCGTAGGCATGCTGGTTGCCATCTTGCATAGTGTGCCGTAGCATAACGCCGGGCCGAAGGCAGGCTGCGCCAAAAGCGGGACTCTTCTGTCGCGCCGGGTGTAACTCACTTCTAGCGAGGATGCCATAATGCTTTGGACCATCGCGGTTATCCTGTTCATCCTGTGGATTCTTGGGTTCTTCGTCGTGCACGTCGGTGGCGGGTTGATCCACATTCTGCTCGTGATCGCGGTGATCGTTGTCATCTATCGCCTCATCACCGGTCGGCCAGTCGTCTAGAGCAGGATTAATCTGGCCGCGGCGACTTTGTTGCTTCGGCGTCATGCTGCCCTCCCTCATCCGTGCTGATATCGATGGGGAGGGCAGCATTTTTCATTTCGCCGCCACCTTGTGATGCGGGATACTGACGAGAGGCTGGAGGAATCGGCGAACGCCCCGCAGTCGATTCTCTCCGCTGTAAGAGTCGTCTTGTACGAGCCGCAGGATCCTGTCAACATCGCGGCGACTATCCGCGCGATGAAGAATATGGGATGCTCGAATCTGTACCTGGTACGCTCGGTCGCGTACGATCCATGGCGATTGGAAGGCATCGCACACGGAACGGCCGATATCATCGAGCGCATTACAAGCTGCGATACCATCGAAGACGCTCTCGCCGGGTGCGCCCGCGTCGCGGGGTTCACGGCGCGGCGAAGGGCCGCCAAGCGTGACGTCACGACACCACGAAATGCGAGCGTTGATCTTCTGGATTTCGCTCGCGCCGGACCGGTGGCGGTTCTTTTTGGAAGAGAGGACAAGGGACTTCCCAACGAGATCCTCGATCGTGCCCACATCCTGGTCACGATTCCAACCACTGGACACGCGTCGCTGAACCTGGCTCAGGCTGTCCTTATCGCTCTTTACGAGCTACACCTCTCGGCGGCCGACGCGACGCGCACCGTCGCCCCGCCGCGAAAAGACGCGCCGCCCGCCACCGCTGAAGAGTACGAGCAGCTCTTCGCCGACACGGAACGCGCCCTCTACGCCGTCGAATTCTTCAAGACGCGCTTTCACGAGCACATCATGCGCACGGTGCGCACTCTCTTCTACCGGGCCGCACCGGATTCGCGCGAGCTGGCTCTGCTACGCGCCATCTTTATCGAAGTTATCCGCACAATCGAGCGCATCGCGAAGGGAAAGGCCGGAGGTTTGCAGCAGTGATGCGCACCTTGCGCGGCAATATCTGCCCGGACATTTTTCCGCCTGTCGATCGCTTGTGAAATTCTTCACAAAGCCGATTGATTAACTCGCCTTTACACGAATACTCGCGGATGAACTTGCGAAGCAGATGGCTAGCGGTGCCGGGATTCGTTTGCATCGCCGCGCTCGCCACCATGCTCTCTGCATACAGCGGTGCTTCTTCCTCGGAAAGGAACAGCCCTGTCCAGCCGGTCGCGTTTCGCCACACGATTCACGTCGACACGCTGAAGATGAACTGCCTCTATTGCCACTTCTCCGCCAACAAATCGTTCGATCCCGGGTTGCCTGCCGTCGGGACTTGCATGGGCTGTCACACCGTCGTCGCTGGATCCTCCGAAGGCAACAAGGCGGAGATCCAGAAGCTCGCCGGATTCTGGAACAAGAAGCAGCCGGTGCCGTGGATACGAATCCACAAGCTGCCCGAGTACGTTCACTTTCCGCACATGCGACACGTCAACGCTGGCGTGACGTGTCAGACCTGTCACGGGCAGATCCAAACGATGAAGCAGGTCTACCAGGCGTCGTCCCTCAACATGGGATGGTGCATCAACTGCCACATCGGCCAGTCGAATCCGCCTTTCCGGGCGCGATACGACTGCAGCTCTTGTCACTACTAATCGAATGAGCGCCGACAAGGACTCGACCGACAGCACAACGATCGCTGCGTCAATGGGCGTGAAGCGACGCGACTTCCTCAAGGTCCTCGGCGCGGGAACGGCGGCGACGACGTTGCTCGGATGTGCTTCCGAAAAAGTGGAGAAGCTCATTCCGTATCTCGTTTCGCCCGATCAAACCGTGCCTGGTGTCTCAACCTACTACGCGACGACGTGTCGAGAGTGTTCTGCGGCCTGTGGGGTCATCGCCGAGACGCGCGATGGACGAACCATCAAGCTCGAAGGGAATCCAGAACATCCGGTGAATCGCGGAGCCCTGTGCGCGCGCGGTCAGGCCGCTCTTCAGGGTCTTTACAATCCGGATCGCTATCGCGGACCGATGGCGCGCAAAAACGGTCAGCTCCAAAACGTCAGCTGGGACGAAGCGCTTCAGATCTTTGCCCAAAAGCTCGGCGAGACGCGCAGCAGAGGAGCCGCTGGAAGCGCTGTGTTTGTTAACCAGCATGAGTCGGGTAGTTTCCCGGGTTTTCTCGATGCGTGGCTCGCCGCGTTTGGAATGCCGGCGCATCTGAGCTACGACGCCGGCGTCGATCACGCTGCGATCGCGGCTAACAGACAAACCTACGGCGTTGCCTGGCCGCGGCTCGATTTCAAGGCAGCCCGCCTCGTTGTTTCGATTGGCGCCGATTTTCTCGACAGCTGGGGCGCAATGGTTCCTCAGCAACTGGATTTCGCCGACGCCCGCGCCGACCACGAGAATGCGCCCAGGCTCATTTACGTCGGTCCGCGGCGCTCGCTGACTGGTCTCAACGCCGATCAATGGATCGACTGCAAACCTGGCAGCGAGATGGCGATAACGCGCATGTTGGCGGGTCAGCTCCCGCCGGCTGCAGCGTCGCAGGCGAGTGGCGTCAGCGCCGGCGTGCTCGACGCTTTCATGCGCGAGTTCTCGACGACGAAGCCCAGCATGGTGATCGCCGGCGGCGGCGGGAATGACGGACTGGAGCTGGTGCTCGCCGCCAACGCGCTAAACCAGTCGCGCGGCAACGTCGGCGTGACCATCAAACCCAATGAAGGTTATCTGGGCTTCGATCGAATGGCATCGCCGGCCGAACTCCGCGTTGTAGCGGAGCGGATGAATTCGGGTGGCGTGCCGCTGTTGATGGTGCGAGCCGCCAACCCATCCTTCACTCTGCCGCGGTCGACAGGATTTGCCGCGGCGATGGCGAAGGTTCCATTCAAGGTCAGCTTCTCCAGTTATCCGGACGAGACATCCGAGTTCGCAGACCTGATACTTCCGGACAACCACTCCCTCGAGCAGTGGGGTGATGCCGAGCCGGTTCGCGGAACTATCTCACTACAACAGCCGACCATGGACCCGGTATTCGACACTCGGGCGACGTCCGACGTGCTGATCGCTGTTGCGAAGAAGGATCCTTCGAATGCGGCGCGTTACACGGTCCCCGATTATCGAAGCTGGCTCATAAGTCGGTTTCCTGGAGGCGCGGCGGGTTTGGCCGGCGCGCTTCCGCGTGGAATCGCGACGGGATCACTTGGTGAGGCGACCACGCCGCGGCCCATTCCACCGGTCCGTGCGCTCGCGCCGATCGACCAATCGAGCGGCAACATGTATCTCGTCGTCTATCAGCATCCATTCATCGGCGACGGTCGTGGCGCGAACAAGCCGTGGCTCCAGGAAATCCCCGACCCCGTCACCAAGATCTGTTGGCAGACAGTCGCCGAGATGAATCCCGCGACCGCTGAGAAAATGGGATTGGCCAATGGGGATCTCGTCACTATTCAGACATCGGCGGGAAGTCTCACGCTGCCCGTACTCCGCTATCCTGGCACGCAGCGAGACACTGTCGCCATCGCGACTGGTCGCGGTCACACGCACGCTGGTCGCTACGCGAAGGCGGGCCTCAATCCGCTGGAGATTCTTCCCGCTGGTGAAGATCGCGCCGGAGGAGTCGCGTTCGTCTCAACGAGAGCAAACGTCACGAAGGCTGGTGGCTATGCTCACATTGTCACCACCGAAGGGTCGGCTCGCCAGCACGGACGAGGAATCGGGCAGGCGATTGCAATCGCTGATCTAAGAGCGGGACGGCCGGGACACGACACGGGCTCCTCCCAAGCGACCGAGGTCGCGCAGAATGGAGGACCGGAAGCGCCCCGCGGCGAACACCCAGTCGGCGGCGAAGAGCGGTCCGAAGAAATGCCCGGTGACGCTCCGCATCAATTCCTGCCGGGATTGCGCTCGCCAGTGGCGAACGATGCGCAGGGCGAACAGGGAGATGCCCGGTCGAAAGACAAGGGCATGTACGATCCGAACCACTGGAGCGGGATGGCGAAGCGGCGCTGGGCGATGACGGTCGATCTCGCGCGCTGCACCGGGTGCGCGGCCTGCGTGAGCGCATGCTACGCCGAAAATAACATTCCGACGGTCGGCGCTGATTGGCAGGTGGGGAAAGCGCTTCCCGACCGGACCGGCTTCGGCGCGAATCTCCTCCGCAGCCGCGAGATGGCGTGGATACGAATCGAGAGGTATTACGAAGGTGGCGAAGACGGCGGCGCCGATTTCGATACCCGGTTCGTGCCGATGATGTGTCAGCACTGTGGGAACGCGCCTTGTGAACCGGTCTGCCCTGTATACGCCACGTATCACTCACCCGATGGCCTGAACGTGCAGGTATACAATCGGTGCGTAGGCACGCGGTACTGCTCCAACAATTGCCCGTACAAGGTCAGGTACTTCAACTGGTTTGGATACGGGGAGCCAGCGAGACCACAGTACGCGTTCCCCGAGCCGCTCAATTGGCAGTTGAATCCCGATGTGACTGTGCGGGGAAAGGGCGTCATGGAGAAGTGCACGTTCTGCGTACAGCGTATCAGGGAAGCCGAGAATCGTGCGACCGCGGAGAGGCGCCCACTTAAGCCCGACGAATTCACGACGGCGTGTGCGGCATCCTGTCCCTCACGCGCGATCGTGTTTGGCGATGCAGCTGATGAAAACTGGACGGTCACACAGCTCGCGAAAGACGCGCGTGCGTATCACGTGTTCGAGGAACTCAACACATACACGGCAGTGGTCTATCTGAAGAAAGTCACGCATCCGCAAGCGCCAGCGGCAGGCGCTCAATAGCTATGGCGACGATCACCAAGCCAGTTTCCTCGCGCGAGGATCCCCGACGTCCCAACCTCGCGACAGCGGGCGTTCAGTTACCGGCAGTCCGCGATTACGAACAGGTCGATCGCGAGATCGTCGGTACGCTGCATCCGACCGTCGCGTGGTTCATCGGATTGGGCGTCGCCGTCTTTTTCCTGTTCGTCGGCATCGCGGCTTGGATGTATCAGATCTACAGTGGACTTGGTGTCGCCGGCTACAATCCGCCAGTGATGTGGGGCGTCTACATCATCACCTTCGTGTTCTGGGTTGGTATCGGGCACGCCGGTACGCTGATCTCCGCGATTCTATATCTCTTCCGCGCCGGGTTTCGCACGACGATCTATCGCTGTGCCGAGGCGATGACGGTGTTCGCCGTCATGACCGCGGGGCTGTTTCCAATTCTGCACCTCGGCCGCCCATGGAAGTTCTTCTGGCTGATTCCGTATCCCAACTGGCGCTACATCTGGCCGCAGTTCAAGAGCCCACTCGTCTGGGACGTGTTCGCGATCCTTACGTACCTGACCGTGTCGAGCACCTTCCTCTACATCGGATTGATTCCCGACATCGCGGTGCTGCGCGATCGCGAGGGAATCAGCCCGATCAGAAAGCGGATCTTCGCGGCACTCTCTCTCGGATGGCGCAATACCGACAACGAATGGCGTCACTTTGCGCGCGCGTACCTCTTTTTGGCGGCGTTCTCGACGCCCCTTGTCCTGTCGGTGCACTCAGTCGTGTCCTTCGACTTCGCTATGGCGCTCACGCCCGGCTGGCACACGACAATCTTCCCGCCGTATTTCGTTGCCGGCGCGATCTTCTCGGGCATCGGGATGGTGTTCACGATCATCATCCCTCTCCGCAAGTTCTTCGGCCTCAAGCACTACGTGACCATCAACCACCTCGATGCGGCGGCAAAGCTGGCGCTGTTCACGTCGCTCGTCGTTGGCTGTGCTTACATGAACGAATGGTTCGTCGCCTGGTTCAGCGGCAACGAATTCGAGAAGAGCTTCTTCGCGAACCGCATCTGGGGTCAGTGGTGGTGGGCGTCGGCGATTCTCTACACCTGCAACATGGTACTACCGCTTTCGCTCTTCGTGCAGAAGCTGCGGCGGAATCCAGCGTGGCTGTTCATCATCTCGTTCACCATCAACATCGGGATGTGGTTCGAGCGGTTCGTAATCGTCGTTCCTTCGCTTTCGCACGAGTTCGAGCCGTGGCAATGGACTAGTTATCGCCCGACCTGGGTGGACTATGCGATTCTCGCCGGAAGCTTCGGCTGGTTCTCGATGTGGTTCATGCTGTTCATAAAACAACTCCCGGTTATCGCGATCAGCGAAGTAAAGGAAATCGTGCCGCCGAGGCTGAGGACGGCGCATACGCACGGGATCGATCCGGCCGGACGCCACTTCGAGTTCGAGCCCGACACGCCTGGGGAGTACGCCTGATGCGTGGGGTACTTGGGGCTTTCCGAGAGCTCGACGCTGCAGTGGGTGCAATTGAGGCGCTCAAGGAGAAGCGGGTCGGCGCGGTCCGCGTCTACACACCCACGCCACGTCACGAGCTGGAGGAAGCGATTGCTGCGCCGCCCAGTCCAGTGCGTCGATACACGCTCATCGGCGGTCTTCTCGGCGTGACGTTCGGCTATTGGATTGCCATCTGGACCTCGGACTATTGGCCGTTGGTTGTCGGCGGAAAACCAGTCGCGTCGTGGGTGCCCTACACGATCTTCGGCTTCGAGGTGATGGTTCTCGTTGGTGCGCTTTCGACGGTCGCGGGACTCTTTATCGCCTCCCGCATACCGCGTCTCACGATGATGGTTGGTTACGACCCGCGCTTCAGCCACGGTGATTATGGTGTCTGGGTAGAGTGCGCTCCCGAACAAGCGCGCGTCGCCGAAGAGCTGCTGCGACAGCATGGAGCAATCGAGGTGCGGCGTGAGCGCTAAGCTCCGCGTCTTCTTTCTCGCGATGCCGCTCGCGCTTACGGCGTGCGAATGGTTTACCGATTTCAAGCGTCAGCCTTCGATCTGGACGTGGGAACCGGTGAGGGACACGCTCACTCCCTCGCGCGGCAATCCGCAGATGTCAGTTCCCACGACGGGGACAGCGGTTGCGGGGTTCCAGGTTTCCTACGGCGCATTCCCGGCGACCATCGACTCGATGGCGGCGCTTCGGAATCCGACACCGGCCACTGACTCGTCGCTCGCGAATGGCCGAAAATATTTTCAGATCAACTGCGCTGTCTGTCACGGCGAGCGCGCAATGGGCGACGGACCTGCAACCAAGTTTGGAATGCCGGGGATCAACCTGACGATGGACATTACGAAGGCGCGGACCGACGGATACATCTTCGGCATGATTCGAAATGGCCGTGGACTCATGCCGCCGTACAACAGAATCGAAGAGATGGACCGCTGGGATGTTGTGAACTATGTCCGCGCGCTTCAGGGCGTCAGCGGGAAGAGCGTACCGGTTGGACCGCTCGCGCCGCCGGGCGTTACCGGTGACAAAGTGCCGGGCCCGACTAGAATGGGGCCGAATCAGCCGGCGCCATTTTCAAACCCGCGCGGTTTGTTGAGCCCGAGTGGTCAGGCGACAGCCGATGGAGCAACTCAATCGCCCGCTCAGCAGGGTATTCAAAGTGTCGGACCGCCAAACACAGCCACGCCCAAGCGAGTCGATTCCACCAAGGCGAAAGCCGACAGCATTCGCGCGAGGGTCATCCGATGACCGGTCACGACGCACACGCTCCTACGCGCAGTGAGGTGCTCAGCGGAATCGACCGTCCCAGCCCGCCCGGACTCAAGACGATTTCGCTTGTTTTGGCGGCGATTGGTTTGATCGTTTTCATCATCGGCTTGTTTGTGCAGCCCGATCGAGTCTGGCAGTCGCTGCTCGTGAATTGGCTGTACTTCACATCGATCTCCTCCGCCGGCGTGGTATTCGTGGGTGTACAGCGTATCACGACGGCGCGCTGGTCGCGCCCGATCATCCGATTCCTGGAAGGATATGTTGCGTTCCTCCCGGTGGCTTTCATTCTGATTCTCTTGATTCTCGTTTTCGGGCGTCACCACATCTTCTGGTGGGCCAACCGTGCGCCGACGATCCCCGAGAAAGCCATTTATCTGAACCCGCCCTTCTACTTCACTCGCGTCATTGGAATAACGCTGCTCATCACCGCGCTCAGCGTCTGGTACATCTACACTTCGGTTCGTCTCGACGTCGGTATCCTTCCGGAGTCGGGCGCCAGCTGGGCGCGTGGCCTGCGCGAAAGGATGCGGAGAGGATTCCGGGACGAGCGCCGTGAGCTGCATACGACTCATTCACTTCAGGGCAGGCTTGCCGTCTTCCTCGCCTTCGCCTTCGCATTTGGATGGATCGTATTGTCGTGGGATCTTTCCATGTCTCTCGATCCACATTTTCAGAGCACGATGTACGGCTGGTGGTTCTTCATGGGGGCGTGGGTCGCGGCTCTCGCCAGTTGGACTCTCATCGTCATGGCATGGCGAAGATTCCTCGGTCGCTACGATCTCATACAGGACAAGCACTTCCATGATCTTGGCAAACTCTGCTTCGCTTTCACGGCGTTTTGGGGCTACATCACTTTCGGCCAATATCTGGTCATCTGGTACGGCAACCTCGGCGAAGAGACGCACTGGATGCGACTGCGCCTCATCGATGGCTGGCGCATACCGACCCTGATCGGCGTGACCCTGATGTTCGTTCTCCCATTCTTCGGGCTGCTCTCGCGCGCCGCGAAAGTCTACCTGCCGACCATGATTCTGTTCGCCGCGTCGACCGTGCTCGGACTTTGGATGCATCGCTACCTCGAGGTGTATCCGTCGATATACGGCGCGATAGCCAACATCCCGCTCGGGATATGGGAGGTTGGTGTTACAATCGGCCTGCTCGGGATTTGGGGTTTTTGCTATCTCAGCTTCATGGACGCTTTTCCGCGCATGCGGGTGCTGCTGATGACGTCGCCCTATCGCGACGAAGTGCAGGTCCCGGTCGATCCGCGCACGATGGAGCCGCTTCCGGCGCACGAATAACAGTATTCTCTGCGCCGATTTCGTCCGCGGTCAAAATGACGCGTTGTCTGCGCGCCCGCTGTGCCTCTATATTTCGCGTCGAAGGGGCGTTAGCTCAGCTGGGAGAGCGCCTGGTTTGCAACCAGGAGGTCGCAGGTTCGATCCCTGTACGCTCCATTGTCGTCAGACTCCCATAGGAAAAAGGCGCCCCTTTTTTGGGCGCCTTTTTTTGCCAACATCACGTTTGCCTGTCGTTTGGTCTCGGCAAAAGAATCTTAGAGTGCGGGCAGATCGTCGAAGCTAACAACCGCGTCGTTGTCGCCCTGAATCGGGGCGTAGTCCAGTGCACTCTCGGCGCGGTGCACGAGCTCCGCGACATTTACTTTGGAAGCGGCGAGATCCGACACCGCCGAGTACCCGACACGCAAGCGTACGTGTCCCGAGATCTTTTTGTCATTCGAGGCGCGATCGAGCTCGTGCTGTAGCCTCGCGACGAGAAGTCTCGCACCGGCGGCGTCCGTATCGGGCGCGAGAATCGCGAGCCGAGATTCCCCCACGTGACCCACCACATCGGACTGACGGCTCTGCTCGCGGAAAACGTGCGCGACGTCGGCAAACCCTGCTGGAGTCTCTTTCCACAGCGTGCTGGAGCCAATTTCCCGGTCGTGCACCTGCGGTGCGAAAGCAACACACGCAAATGCTTCGTGCCGTCTAAGGGCGCGCGCGCCGAGCTTGCCGGCTAGCTGTCTCAATCCGAATGACGTGTACAGACCCGTGGTCGAATTGACGAACTCCTCGGATCGAGCGACCATCAGCTCGTCACGCGCGCGCAGGAACGTTGCGAGCTTGACGAAAACCGGCTCCAGATCGATCGGGTGGCTGCAGTATTCCCACGCGCCGGCTGCGAAAGCTTCCATGCGCGTGCGGGGATCTGGCGGCGTCGGGGAGGTCACGACGATCGGAACTGAGTGATCAAAGCGAGGACCCTGGCGGATTTCGCGGCAGACGTCTAACGCCTTGACATCAGAGAGCGACTCGTCCAGCACGAGCAGATCGTGATTCGCGAGTCGTGCGAGTTCGAGTGTCTGCGCACCGGAGCGGGTGTGGGCCACGACGTACCCATGCTGCTGGAACACGCTCTCCAACGCCCTACTCATCCAATCGTCACCACAGGCAATCAGCGCGAGCGACGGGCGTTCAACGGGCAATTGCATCAAGCCTCCTCTTCGGTAGCCCGACTTGCATGGCGCGTTGACCGCGCTTTAGCCTCGTAGCTTTGCGTCACCACCTTTCGATGGCTTTGCCGGTTTTCGGAGGTGCTAGCCTGCGCGAGCCGTAGGCGCGTACAGGGCGTGCATGGGTCTATTTGGAGACGAGCGAAGGTACCCTTGGGTTACGGGCGCTCTACAACCTCGAGCGACCTTCGGCTTGGAGGAGTGTAAGTTGTTGCTATGTAGGGAGTTACTGTAGAACTGGCAGCGATAGCACAAAAGAGAACCGGGTCCCCTCGGTCCCGGTGTCTACCTGCAGCGTGCTGCCCATCGCCTCGACCAGGGTTCGCACGATCGCCAAACCCAATCCGGCGCTCGAGAAGCGGAGCTTTACGCCTTCGGGAGGGAAGCCGTAGCACAGTCTTTCGAGCACTTCGTCCGGAATGCCTGGGCCGGTATCCTCGACCCAGAACTCGACCCGATCTGGTGAAACCTCGCTGCACCCCATCGCTACGGCTCCCGCATCGGTGTACCGAAGAGCGTTCGAGGTGAGATTGAGGAGCGCCTGTTGGATTGCCGAAGGATGGCCAATCCGCGCATCGGTTTCCGGAAATTCCATTCCGAGAGGAATTCCTTTCTCCTCGCACAT
>DASWDV010000267.1:0-4870 GCA_036395075.1 Gemmatimonadaceae bacterium
GACCAGTATCCACTTAGGCCAGCACTCGCTGCACCGCCTCGAGCACGCGACTGGGCTGGAACGGCTTGACGACGAAGTCGCGCGCGCCGGCCTGGAGCGCCTCCTGGACCAGCGCCTGCTGGCCCATTGCGCTGCACATAAGGATCCGGGCCGCCGGATCCATTTGCGTGATCTGCTTGACTGCCTCGATGCCGCCCATTTCCGGCATGATGATGTCCATCGTGACCAGATCGGGCTTCAGCTGCTGGTACTTCTCGACCGCCTGCTTCCCGTTTTCCGCTTCGCCGACGACCGTGAATCCTGCCTGCGACAGGATGTCGCTGACCATCGTTCGCATGAAGACGGCGTCATCACAAACCAATACAGTGCTGCTCACCCTACCTCCCTTTTCCGATTACTTGCTGAACCACTGTCTTGATGTCGAGCACGAGGACGCGGCGTCCGTCGAGCTCGATCGCTCCGGTAACTGCACCGGGTACTGGAACTTCTGTTTCACCGACGGTCGCGAACTGATCGATCGGCACATCTTGAATGTCGCGCACATCGTCCACGCCAATGCCTACCCACCGTTCGAGATAATCGACTAACAGGATCAAACCGTCCGTCCGCCTGAAAGGTGACTTGCCGAGTGTGAGTCCACCGTCGATAACGGTAACGATCGTTCCGCGCAGGTTGATCAGGCCGTGGATTGTGTCGGGCGCGCCAGGCAGGCGCGTCGTCGGCTGCATGGGGACGATCTCACGAAATGAATCCATGTCACACGCGAACGCGCTGCCGCCCAGCTCGAAGACGAGGAGGCGTCGCGTTGGGACATGCGGCTCCTCTTCGATGACTTCCTCGGGAGGCACGGCGACGGCGTCACTCATAGAATCGGAACGCAGTCAGCGGATCCACGCCGGCCGGCAGGGCGTGCTCCCCCGCAATGACCGTAAGGGCGCGGAGCAAGTCCTCCGGAAGGGGCGAGCGGAAATCGAGCTGCTCTCCTGTCACTGGGTGCTTGAATGCGAGCCACGCCGCGTGGAGGAAATGTCGCTTGGGAGGAAGTCCGGCCACACGACGTCCTCCGCCTCCGCCATAAACGTCGTCGCCCATGACAGGATGCCCGATAGACGCGAGATGAACGCGGATTTGGTGAGTCCGTCCGGAATGGAGATGGGCACGAAGAAGATCCCCCGCATCGAACCGAGCAAGGCGTATGAGGTCGGTCTTGGCCGGCCGACCCTTATTGACGATTGCCATGCGCTTCCGGTCTCGTGGATCGCGTGCAATCGGCTTGTCGATTGTGAGAGCGTCTGCCGAGAGGTGGCCCCAGGTCATGACAGCGTAGCGTCTGACGACGCGCCGGTCGGCAATGGCGGCGCTTAGGAGCCGGTGCGCTTTATCCGTTTTAGCGACTATGAGCAGGCCCGTTGTCTCCTTGTCGAGCCGGTGGACCATGCCCGCCCGCTCGGGGTCGCCCTCCTTCGACAGCGCGCCCCCTCGCCCCAGTAAAGCGTTCACCAACGTCCCACTCCAGTTTCCGGGCGCGGGGTGGACCACCATCCCCGCCGGCTTGTCTACCACCAGCAGCGAGTCGTCCTCATAGACGATGGTCACTGGAATGTCTTCGCCCGAGATCGTCCTTTTCTCGACGATGGGGATCTCGACCCGCACAGTCTCACCGATCTCCGGCCTGTAACTCGCTTTTTCGCGCCGTCCATCGACCAACACGTGCCCCTGCGCGATGAGTGTCGCGGCCTGTGTGCGCGACAGCTCGGCACGCTGGGCAATAAAGAGATCGAGGCGGACATCGCTGTCCGCCTCGACGGAAAACTCTTTGATGTTGCTCAGGCTAGCTCTCCGCTGGTGTATCCGACACGGGTGTGCCCGCAACGACGGGGCCGGCCGATCGCTCTTCACCCCACAGCACCCAGGCGAGAAGAAATGCCCCGACACTCACCGCCATGTCCGCCACGTTGAACGTCGGCCATCGCAGGTCTCCGACTCCGACGTCGATGAAATCCACGACCCCGGTCGCCGAACGAATCCGATCGATCAGGTTACCAACCGCTCCACCGCAAACCAGGCCCAGTGCGATGGTCCGCAGAAAGTCTCCCTGGCGCGTCGCCTGGTATAAACGCCAGAGGATCACCAGCGCGCCGGCCGTCAGCGCCATGAAAATCCAGCGGGAAAAGCTTCCCAGGTTCAAGCCGAAGGCTGCGCCTGGATTGTAAACCAGCGTGAGCCGGAGATGATTTCCGAGGATCTCGTGGGGGATGTGCTGTGGCGAGAGACTCGCCGCCGCGACCAGCTTCGTGACCAGATCGACAGCGACAACCGTGACGAGAGTGCCCCAGAAGAGGGGCGGGTTAGGCTTGGCGCTTTCCATCTTCTTCGCGCTGCTTGCACTCGATGCAATACCTGGCGTGCGGCAGTGCATCGAGACGCTCGAAGCTGATGTCTCGCCCGCAATTGTGGCATTTGCCGAACTGCTCCGGATTACGGTAAAGGCGGCGGAGCGCTTCGTCGATGTGCCAGAGGAAGCGGCCTTCCTGGCTCGCGAACAGAAACGCCTTTTCGCGCTCCATCGCATCGGTCCCCTGGTCGGCCATGTGGAACGAGTATGCGCTCAGATCCCCGTCGGCGCCCTGCGGCGTCGATCCGAATGTCTCATCGTAATGCCCCAGCTCTTTGAGCACGCGCTTCCGCTCTTCAAGGAGACGCTTCTCAAAATGCTGCAGGCTCTTTTTTGTCATTGCCTTCGGTTTTTTGCTGCTAGCTGCCGTTGCCATTTCTAACTGACCCTCTCCAAGGCGACTTCAGCGTTCTGCCCATCAAGGTCGAACGCATGCGTCGCGTGTTTTCCTTCGACTCGCTCGCCGATCATCACTTCCACGGCGAGCACTTCATCGGCAATCCATTGCTGAAACGCTCTCACTGCCTCCTGAATCTCGGCGCCACCGGCTATCGAGAGCGTGATGCGATCACTTACCGCGAAACCCAATTCCTTCCTTAGCCGTTGAACGCGGCTGACGAGCTCGCGGGCGAGACCTTCCAGCCTTAGCTCGCGCGTGACTACCGGATCGAGGGCCGCAAAATAGCCGGCTTCCTCCTTCACCACCATGTCGCCGGACGCCGTTCGCACGATCACCAGATCCTCGGCGCTCACTTCCCGTGACTCGTTCCCGACAGAGACGTACAACGGTTTTCCCGCCTCGAATTCCCTTAGCGCTTCGCCGCCCAGAGCCTGGACTGCATTCGCCGCCAACGGGGTTTCTTTTCCGAACTTCTTACCCAGCGACCGGAAATTCGGTCGAGCCTTTAAAGTTACTAGATCGTCGGCGCTGGAGATGAAGTCGACGTTCTTAATGTTGAGCTCGGCGGCCAGAAGCGCTTTAAGGTCCGCCAGCGCGATCCCCGCGCTCCCCTCGCCGGCTCGAGAGGAGGCGGCCTGGTTAGGCACGACACACACCATCCGCCCGAGCGGTTGTCGCACCTTGACGCCAGCGTCTTCGCGCGCCGCACGGCCTAGAGTAGCCAGGATCCTGACGTGCCGCATGGCTCGCTCGAGATCGACATCGATCGCGCCGCTCATTCCGCGTGTGAAGGGCGCCAGATGCACCGACGTTCCGGTGAGCTCCCGGTGAACCCAATCAGTGATGAACGGAGCGAAGGGTGCAAGCAGCCGGCACGTTACCGTGATGATCTCGTGCAGCGTCGCGAACGCCGCCCGATTGTCATCAGTGTCGACCTCGTAGTAGCGGTGCCGACTCTGGCGCACGTACCACTTCGACACGTCCTCGTCGAAGAAGGTCATCACGGCCTTCGCGGCGTTGGTCGCCTCGTAACGGTCGAGCGCATCGTCAGCTTCACGCTCGACCGTGGCTAGCCGCGACAGAATCCAACGATCGAGGGGCGGACGATTCTCAGGCGCCGGATCCTTGTCGGATGGTTCCCAGCCGAAGTTCGCATACTCGGCGAAAATGCCGTTGTAGACGTTTTTGAAAGTCAAAAGAAAGCGACCGGCCGTGTCCCGAATTCCGGCCTCGTCGAAGCGCCGCGGAGTCCAGAGCTGGCTCGACGTGGTGAGAAACAGTCGCACCGCATCCGCGCCGTAGCGCGGGATCACCGTTTCCGGAGCGATGATGTTCCCGAGCCGTTTCGACATCTTCTGGCCTTCAGCGTCCAGAACGAGATCGTTTACGACCACCGCGCGATAGGGCGCGGTGTCGGCGACGACGGGCGAGTGCGCCTCGTGCGCCAACAAATTGTTCGGAAGCGCGTCGCCGAGGCCCGTCGCAATCGCGAGGAGGGAGTAGAACCAGCCCCGCGTCTGGTCAATTCCCTCGGCGATGAAATCCGCCGGGTAATAGCGCTCGAACTTGTCCCGATTTTCGAAGGGGAAATGCCACTGCGCGAATGGCATCGACCCCGAATCGAACCACGCATCGATTACTTCAGGGGTGCGCGTCATCGTGCCGCCGCACTTGCACTTCCAGGTGTAGCGATCGATGAAAGGCTTGTGTGGGTCGAATTTGTCGGGAAGAGAGACGCCTGATCTTTCCGCCAGCTCGGCGTACCCGCCCACCGCTTCGGCATGGGCGTCGTTGTGGTCGCACACCCAGATCGGAAGCGGCGTTCCCCAATATCGATCGCGAGAAACGGCCCAGTCGATGTTGTTCGTCAGCCATTCGCCGAAACGCCCAGCGCCCACTTCGGCAGGATGCCAATCGACGCGTGAGTTGCGCACGAGCATCGCGTCCTTGAATTCCGTCGTGCGGATGAACCATGACGTGCGCGCGTAATAGAGAAGCGGCGTCTCGCAGCGCCAGCAATGCGGATACGCATGCTCGAAGAGCGCGGATTTCCATAAAACCCCGCGGCGCTCGAG